>JBDLIO010000010.1:0-13105 GCA_039714865.1 Acidobacteriota bacterium
TTTTGCCGCAGTGGACATCCTGCCGGCCTTGCAGTACCTCATCGAGGATTTTGGCTCCGAGGACGTCAAACTCGCCGGAGTGACTGAAGTACCGTTTCCGCTTCAAGTGATGGTGAGCAAGGAGCACGCCGGGCTGCTGCCATTGATCAATCGGGCCATTGTCTCCATCTCGCCGGAAGAGCGAGCAGCGATTCACAGAAAATGGATGGTGCGCGATGTGATCAGTTCTCCAGATTACGCGTGGTTATGGCTCGTTTTGGCGGCTGTGCTGCTGCCGATGGCGTTCATTCTTTTCTGGAACCGGCGCATGGCCAGAGAAATTGTTCGGCGTCAACAGGTTGAAAGTGCGCTGAATGAAAGCAGAGATCAGCTCACCCGTGTTCTACAGGCCGGCAATCTCGGTTTTTGGGATTGGCGGCCGCTGAGTGATGAGCTGTTCACCAACGACATTTTCCTCACCATGCTCGGTCATGAAGTCGATGCATTCCCCCAGACGACCGAGCGCTGGGCAACCCTGGTACATCCGGATGATCTGGAACCGACCCTGGGGATATTGCAGGCCTTTATTGATGGTGAAGACGGCGATTACCGTTCAGAACATCGAATGCGCACAGCCGATGGTCAATGGAAATGGATCCTGGATGTAGGGCGGGTCATTGAACGCAACGCCGAGGGCAAAGCGGAGCGTTTTGTTGGGGTTCATATTGACATTAACGAGCGAAAACAAATGGAACAGGAGCTGAAGGGCGCCATCGCCACCGCTGAAGAAATGACTCAAGAGGCTGAAAGAGCCACCCAGGTCAAGTCCGCTTTTCTTGCCAACATGAGCCACGAGATCCGAACGCCGATGAACGCCATTATCGGGATGTCAGAATTATCGCTGGAAGGGTCGCTTGCGCCAAGAGAGCGGAACTTTGTCACGAAGGTTCATCAATCAGCAAAATCACTGCTGGGAATCATCAACAGCATCCTCGATTTCTCCAAGATAGAGGCAGACAAGTTGGAATTGGAGATTGTCGACTTTCCTCTGCAAGCGGTGCTGGACAACCTGAACAATTTGATCGGCTACAGGGCTGAGGAACAGGGCCTGGCATTGAATATTGAAATTGATCCCCAGGTGCCGCCGGTGCTCAGGGGTGACCCGCTTCGACTCGGCCAGATTCTGATCAATCTCGGTAATAATGCGGTCAAGTTCACCCAGCAGGGTGAGATTACCGTGAAAGTCAACCTGGACGAACAAAATGGCGAGCATGTAGTACTTCACTTCGGCGTATGTGATACCGGCATCGGTATGACCCAGGAACAACAGCAGCGGGTGTTCCAGTCATTTGACCAGGCCGACAGTTCCATCAGCCGGCAGTATGGCGGTACAGGTTTGGGATTGGCCATCAGCAAGAACCTGGTCCAGATCATGGGCGGCACTATTTGGGCTGAGAGCGAAATGGGCAGAGGTTCCAACTTTCATTTCGTACTGCCTCTGGAAATTGGTGATACTGGTTTACTCCAGCAGCAGGCAGAGGATGAGGTTGAGCAGGTCGCCCAGCTTCGCGGAGCCAAGGTCCTGCTGGTGGAGGACAACGAGTTCAATCAGGAATTGGCCGCCGAACTGCTTGCCAACAAGGGCATGTTCGTCACGACGGCTTGGAACGGCAGAGAGGCGCTGGAGGTCTTGCAAACAGAGCAATTCGACATTGTCTTGATGGATTTGCAGATGCCGGTGATGGGGGGCTACGAAGCCACCCGGGAGATCCGCAAACAAGCCCGACTCAAGGAACTTCCTGTCATCGCTCTGACCGCCAACGTCATGGCCGGGGAACGTGACAAGGCCAAATCCGCAGGCATGAACGACCTCATCGGCAAACCACTCGATGTCAGCGAGATGTTCGCAACCATGGTGCGCTGGATCAAAATGGATCACCTTTCTAAGCAACAGACCGGTTTGAAGATCGACCCGGAGAAAGATAGAGAGAAAGATGGCACCGCCCTGATCGGTGATTCGTCCGGGGAATTCGATGTTCTGGTTGGTATCAATATCGAAAAGGGACTGGCTGTTACCGATAACGATTCTCAACTTTACCGTCGCATATTGATGATGTTTTTCGATGAGCATCGAGAATTCGCCAAGGAGTTTCGTTTTGCCCAACAGGACGGAGATCCTCAAGCTGCCGCTCGTGCTGCTCATACGCTCAAAGGCGTTGCTGCAAGTATTGGAGCCACTGCAGTCCGGCAGGCTGCCGATGGGCTGGAGCATGTCTGTCTGCAAAATGGTACTGATGAGATCATCGACTCGGCGCTGCAGCAGGTCATTGGGGAACTGGATCCGGTCATGGCAGGATTGGCACGGTTTGTCTGCAACCCGGCGGAGCCGGGACCTGTCTGCAACCCGGCGGAGCCGGGACCAAGAGGAAACGGTGCGCCTTAACCCCGAGCCCGTTACCGTTGTCGTTGTCGCTACGGCAGCCGATAGCGGGCCCTGAAGGACCCGCCTTCAATTTTCTATTCTACGTAAACTCAGAGAGATAGATGTAGGCGCGTCCTTCAGGGCGCGCGGCTGTTCGGCACTTCCGCACCTCGCGACGAAAACCGGTGAGAAGGGCGGGCTAAACCCTGGAAGAGTCGATAACGGTAACGCGAACGGGCTCGCTAGCCTCCCTGCGCCGCCGCCAACGCGCTACTCTTGTACCGTCCGACGTAGGCCCTGAAGGGCTCGGTTACCGAGCGGGGAATGGGGAGATAGGTCAGGCGGCCCGAACTGAGGAGCTTGGCGTCGAAGAGCCAGGGACCGACCTGATGGACGTTGACCCTGGTGATGTCCCGGCCGTCAAAGGCGTTGGCCAGGTACAGGGGTGCGAAGTGCCGGACTTCCTTTTCCTCCAGGCAGATGGGCCAGGGCAGTGGTTTGACGTCCAGAGGGTACCGGCCTCGAACCAGTCGCGGAGGGTTGTCGGTGACGTGCGTGAAGAGGCGATTGAAGGCTGAGGCCATCAGCCGGGCGTTGATGCAGCGGATTGCGGGTACCCACAGGAAATCCTGTCCCTGGTCGGCCACGTCGCCGATCTGGTCGAGCGTTCCGTCGATTCCGTCCTTGAGATGCATCAGGTCGGTTATGATGGCGCCCTTTCCGGTCATCAGTTGCAGCGGGAATCGCCAGAACGGCACCAGGTCGATGGCCTCTTCGGGGATCGTGATTCCGTGGTCGTAATCGAGTTCGGTTTTACCCTCTCCATGGGCGTCGAACAGCCGATGGCAGTTGGTGCAGAAGTGCAAGACGGCATCGGTTTCGTAACGGAATTCATCGCCGCACATCGGGCACTCCATCGGCTGAAAACGGAGCGAGGCGCCCGGCGCCCTGGCCGTTTCGGGGAGATCCTGGAAGATGTCGGAGCTGATAAAAGGGGCGGCCCCGGCCACCGAACCGGAGCAGCCGTCGATCAACAGACTTTCGGTGGAACCTGCGGCGTAAAATTCTGCCACCCACCACGGCCTCCACACGACGGCCCTGACCTCTTCGGCGAAGGACGAGCCCAGTTTGATCGTCTGGATCGAGCGGTCCAGCTGTTTCCGGTCGAGATCTCCATAGGCATCTTTGAGGGTGTCGGCGTCTTTGTTGGGCGCCAACACCTGGACCTCGGGCTCCAACTGGGCCGCCGACACCAGGGTCTTGAGATAACTCATCTTGCCCATTGGGGGCAAATCGACCAGGTCCTGAGCCGAGAGGGCGCCCTCCAGTGAGGCCATTGTGAAGAGCAGACATTTGTCCTGGGTTCTGGGTTCGCGCCCGAAGGCCGCCTGGAACAACGTGCCCATCGAGTGGAAGTAGGGGGCAAGGAATCGTTTGCTGTCGCTTATTTTCAGCGTCTTTTCGATCTTCGCCCGGTAGGTGTCGGCCTTGAGCGAAATAGCCGATTCGGCCGCGGCCGACGCCGCCTCGACATCGGCCCTGACCGACATCCCGCCTGTTGGGGCGGCTTCGGTCGCCTGCCGTTCGAGCGGTGCGACGAAACGTTCGTAGAGCTTGAGGTAGTGACGGTAGCGCAGGTGATCGAGCACAGCCTCACGAAGTGCGGCCGTATCCGTGATCTTCGACGGGATGGCCACTTGAAGCAGATCGTCATGGCCGACCACCAGGTGGTGGCTGCCGCAGAAGGAGCATTTGGCGGCATGTTGAAGGACCGGCACCGGAACCTCGGCGCCGCATTCGGTGCAAACGACTGCCACCGAATAACCCTCGGCCGGGTCGCCTGAGTCCGCTTGCCGTCCCAGATTTGCCATGCCGCCGACGGTGTTCCTGGGACCTGCAGTGGGAGGTGTCCAGGGGGATGTGGGGAGGTCGGAACCGGTGTCCGACGGTTTGTGGGAGGTCTTTGGATTTCCCTGAGCCGTCAACGGATTCCAGGGGGTGTAGAGCAAGGCCCAGCCGGCTGCGATCAATGCAAATGGCGCCAACTGGCCGATGTCGGGGCCCCGGGCCGCCAGGAGACCGACCTGCCCCATCAATACGCAAAGGGCCACCTCGAGAACGGGCCGGTCGGCCGCTGCCAGGCCGCTACCCGGCATCAGGCCGTTGAGAACGACGACGACCGAGGGTTCGAGCCTCTTGCCGCGGAGAAAGAACCAGACCAGGACCGCGGCGGTTGGAGGAATGATCAGAGAGAAGAGAAGCCAGGGCAAGGTCATGGTTCAAGTGTAGCGTGGCTTCGGTACAATCACCGGATGGAAAAATTCAAAGGGAAACACTATGTCGTGACGGGTGGGTCCAGCGGAATCGGTCTGGCCATCGCCCGCAGCTTGAGCGACCAGGGCGCAGAGGTGTGCATCGTCGGCCGGAGGCAAGAGGCTCTCGACGAGGCGGTGGATGCTTCAGGCGGGGGGCTATGGTCCGTTCGGTGTGACGTTGGTGATGAGCACGAGGTCGAGGCGTTGGCGAAGGCGGTCGGTGGTCGCTGGTCCGGTCTTGACGGGCTGGTCAACAACGCCGGCGTTGCGCCGATGGCAGATCTGGAGGCGACCGATCCCGAGACCTGGGACGAGTGTTTCAGGATCAATGCCAGGGGCCCCTATCTGGTGACCCGGGCCCTGCTCGGTCTCCTGCGGGCGGCTGAGACGCCCGCAGTGGTCAATATTTCATCGACGCTGGCCGAAAAAGCCATTCCGGGAATGGTCGCCTACAACTCGGCCAAAGCGGCGCTCAACCAGATGACGCGATCGATCGCATTGGAACTGGCGCCGAAGATCAGGGTCAACGCGATCATGCCGGCCGTCGTCGATACGCCGATCCATTCGAGCCGTGGCATGTCCTCAGTCGAGGTCCAGGGCATGGGCGGGATCCACCCCCTGAAGCGGGTCGGTCGACCGGAGGATATCGCCGAGATGACGGTGTTCCTGCTCTCGGATGCCTCGTCCTGGATGACCGGAGCGATCATTCCGGTCGATGGTGGGATGATGGCGACGTAGAGCTGACAGCTGATAGCTGATAGCTGACAGCTGACAGCTGATAGCTGATAGCTTATGGCTTCCTATTCACATGCACCGCCGCGGCTTGATCGGTGGGCATCAGGATCATTTCGCGGACGTTGGCGTGCGGTGGACGGGTGGCGCAGAAGAGTACGGCGTCGGCAGCGTCTTCGGCTGAGAGAGGCGTCAGGCCTTGGTAGACGCCGTCAGCACGTTCCTGATCGCCGTGAAATCGCACGACGGAGAATTCGGTTTCGACCAGGCCCGGGTCGACGGAGGACACCCGAACGCCGGTGCCCAGGGTGTCGATGGCCAGTCCGCGGTTAATCGCAGCGACCGCGTGTTTGGTCGCGCAATAGACCGCGCCGTTGGGGTAGGTCTCGTGGCCCGCGATCGAACCGATATTGATCACGTGGCCGCTGCCCCTGGCGACCATGCCGGGCACGACCGCCCTGGTCAGGTACAAGAGCCCTTTGACATTGGTGTCGATCATCTTTTCCCAATCGTCGATATTGCCCTCCTGGACTGTGGCAAGGCCACTGGCCAGGCCGGCGTTGTTGACGAGGATGTCGATGGTGACGTCGTCCTCTTCCAGAGCCTGGACGAAGCCTTCGACAGCCCCCCGGGATCGGACGTCGAGGGGCATCGCCCGGATGTTGACGTCATGGGCGGCACACAGCTGCTCGGCGATTTCACTCAGTCGATCGATGCGCCTGGCCGCCAGAATCAGGCTGGCTCCGTTCGCGGCAAAAGCCCTGGCGCACGCGGCGCCGATCCCCGACGATGCGCCTGTGATGAGTACGGCTTTGCTGTCGAATTTCATGTTCATCTCCTAGTGCCATAGCTTCCGATGGCGCTCTTCCGCCCGCTTCAACCACCTTTTCCAAATTGCGGACTGCCTCAACAGGGTCGTGACCTTGCACGGTTCTATGCCTCGTTGGCGCAGCGCCTCGACGAACTGCGGGAGGTGGGCCCACGGGGCTTCATGCCTGTCGGTGGCCAGGTGCATCAAAACGATGCCGCCCTCAAGACGCGGGAAGGCCAGAAGTGTGTTCATGATCCTTTTTGAATCCCGGTAAAGGCCGGAGTGCTCGTCCTCGACCCAGTCGAGTGAATCCAGTGACCGGCCCTCCAAAGAGCTCCAACGCACGTGGAGATAACCTGCATCGAGAGCCCAGGCCCGAAGTGTGGCGTTTTCTTCGCCGAAGGGGGCTCGCCAGAACGGTGCCATCGGCCTTCCGGTTGCCTTCTGAAAGGCCCGTTCCGAGCGTTCGAGTTCAGCGAGAAGAACAGCCTTGGTGATGCCGGGCAGAGTTCGGTGACGACGGTTCTGCGCCCACGAGGTCAAATGGGGATGGGTGAATGTGTGGTTCCCGACCTCATGACCGGCCAGAACCGCTCGGCGGACAAGGGCGGGGTGTTTTTCGATGAACTGGCCGGTCAGGAATAGTGTTGCCTTGATCTCAAGGGTCTGAAGGAGGTCCAGCAGTTCGGCCGTGCGGTTGCTCGAGGCGCCGCCGTCGAAGGTGATGGCGATCGAGGGACCGCTGTCGGTCACCAGATGGAGGATCGGAGGTGCGCCGGGGGGTGTCGTCGGGCGGGGCAAGGGAGGCCGAGCCGACCGGGGAGTTTCGTCCAGGACCGCAGATGAACCGGGGTCGGGGGTCTGCTCCGGCCCAACCGGTGGCGACGGCTCAATAGGTGCGGGTGTGGAGGTATGGGCCCCGGTCAGGAGAGCCTTTCCATCGCCGTCGAGCGTCATGGTGTTGGAGTGCCCGGAAGTATCGATCACCGTGGCAAGTTGGCCGGGAGAACCCTCGAGGGTGACATCCAAGCCATCGCCCGTTTCGACCAACCTGAAAGTCGGTGCGGGTGGGGGGGGCGGCTGGGAGACTTCGACAAGGCGTGCCGCCAGCAGTCCGGTTCCCGCCACGACCAGGCCAACCAGGCCTCCGACAAGACCGACGACCCACGGTCCTTCCAGTGGGCCCGTGAAGATATTCCGTGCGGATCGGCCGAAAGACCGGAGACGGAAGAGTCTCCGGCATCGTCGGCCGCAGAATATCCCCTGAGAGGTGGTTCGGACACACTTGTCGCAGAGCCAACAACCGCAGGATCGGCAGCGGTGTTGCGCCTCGTGGGAGGGATGAACGGTGCAGTTACCAGTGACCAGCATTTGTCGGGCGCCGAAGGTGTTGGTTCGTCGGCGCCGGGGGATTATACGATGGGAATCGACAGCTGATAGCTGTTGAGACCCGGCGAAGCAGGGTCAGATCAGGTAGACTCTCGCAGCGCGAAGGGTTTCGGCCCCCGGGTGAGAGGGATACCATGTGGAACATTCCGAACAGTCTGACGGCCTTTAGAATCGTCCTGGTGCCGGTTCTGGTGGCCGTATTGTTGACCGAGCTTCCGGATCGAGAGTATTGGGGCCTCGGGATCTTCGTCGTTGCGACAGTGACCGACTATTTCGACGGTTTCATTGCCCGCCGAACCGGCGCCGTCACCGTGATGGGGAGCCTGCTCGATCCGATTGCCGACAAACTTCTGATCACCGCGGCCTTCATTTCATTGGTGGAACTCGACCTGGCGCCGGCGTGGATGGTGACCATCATCGTCGGCAGGGAATTTGCCGTGACCGCTCTCCGCATGATCGCCCTCGAACGAGGAGTGCCCATCGCCGCCAACTCTTGGGGCAAGGCCAAGATGGTTGCCCAGGTGATCGCGGTGGCGATATTGATTCTCGGGAAGAAGCTGGGGAGCTGGATCATCCTCGGCCATGTTTCGCTGTGGGCTGCGCTGGTGTTGACGGTGCTGTCGATGGTCGTATATTTCTGGCAGAACCGGTCGTTGCTGGCCGGAGAAAAGGTCTGATGTTTCCGGCGCCGATTTTGAGTCCTCTTCGCCCACTTGGAGTCAACGAGTGAGCGGACGCCTGCTGCCCCGACGCCTGCCCCTGGTTCTGGTTCGGGTCGGGCGGCGGTTCCCACGATCGGTCATCGCCATATCGTTGGTGATGTGGGTTGTGGCCGGCCTTTTGGCGACGCGCATCGACGTCGAAACCGACATCCTCTCGCTGGTCCCCCAGCACAATCAGGCAGTCCAGAATTTCAAGAGTACGATCGAGCGCTTCGGAACGGTGGATACGCTGCTGGTGGTTGTGCGACTGGGCCCCGCCGAACATCGGGAGCGGGAGTTGGCGTTCGCCGACCGCCTCGCCGCCGGTCTTCAGTCATGGGACTTGATCGAATGGGTCGAATACCGGGTCGATAATTCGATGGAGATCGTCCAGCCCCTTCTGGGGCGGGCCGTGCTGTTCATGGATCCCGACGAGGTGGGGGCGCTGATCGCAGAGCTCGACGATTCCGGGCTCGAGGACAGGGCAAAGGCGGTATACGCCGATCTGATGGCGCCTCAGGGCCTGATGACCAAGGATGCCGTTCGGGCCGATCCCTTCGGCCTGCTGCCGCGGTTGCTGTCGCGAGTTCGGCTGGGCGGCATCGAGGTCTCGGCCGACCCGGAGACCGGGGTTCTGGTTGATCCTTCGGGCCATTTGCTTTTGATGCTGGCCCGCCCGATCAAGGCGGCCCAGGATCTGGCCTTCAATCGGGAGTTGGTGTCGGGACTCGACCTCAAGCTGCACGAAGCCAGGGAGGATTGGGAGGCCGAAGGGTGGGACGGAGAGCCGCCCGTCGTCGAATTCACCGGCGGTTATGTCGTCACTCTGGACGATAGCGAGTTGATCGTGTCGGACGCTGTCCTGGGCGTGGCGTCTGCCCTGGTCGGCGTCATGCTCCTGTTCATGTTGGCCTTCAGGCGGAAAGCCGCCCTGGTCTACGCCTTCGTGCCGCTGGCGACCGGGCTGGGTCTGACTTTTGCCTTCGGTGTTCTGGTCTTGGGCCGGATGAACTCTCTGACCTCGGCATTCGGTGGTCTCCTGGTCGGATTGGGCATCGACTTCATCATTGTCTTGTACGGCCGCTATGTCGAGGAGCGTCAGGCCGGCGCCGATCACGGTATGGCGATCGACGCCATGGGGCGTCATACCGGAGTGGGTGTTCTTCTGGGGGCCGTGACGACCGCGGCGACCTTTTTCGCTTTTCTGGCCACCGACTTCCGTGGACTGACCGAATTGGGTCTTCTGACCGGGACGGGCATTCTCCTGCTGGTGGTGACGGTCTTCTTGTTGCTCCCTGCGCTGCTGACCACGTTGCAGCACCGGAGCCGGAGAGAAACACTCCACGTGATACAGAGTTTCGGCGCCGACCGGCTCTGTGCGGCTGCGTTGAGGCGTCCCAGACTGGTCATTATTGGTGCTGCCCTGTTGACGGTCGTTTTTGCCTGGAGCGCGTGGGATCTTCGATTCGACGATGACATTCAGAACATGCGATCGCCCGACAACCAGGGAATGAAACTGAGGACCGAGGTGATGGAGAGGTTTGGTCTGCGCTTTACGCCGATGACGGTCCGTGTCGACGGTCCGACGGAACGAGAAGCGATCTCGGCAGCCCGAAGCCTGCTGCCGGAGTTGGAGGCTCTTGTCGACGGCGAGAACCTGGCCGACGTTGACACGATCGTCGATCTCTTCCCGGATTACGGGGATCAGGCGAAAGTTCTCGATGTTTTGAAAGCCAACCCGGACGGTGCGGTTGACCTGGCAGTGCGGTTTTCCGAGGCACTCCGTCGGACAGGTCTGAACCCAGCGCCTTTTGCCGCCGGTATCGAGCGTTTCGAAATGGGGTTGGCACTGACGGAACCGCTGTCAC
This sequence comes from Acidobacteriota bacterium, assembly GCA_039714865.1. Classification (GTDB taxonomy): domain Bacteria; phylum Acidobacteriota; class Thermoanaerobaculia; order Thermoanaerobaculales; family Sulfomarinibacteraceae; genus DAOWGJ01. Next base: position 10,218 of record JBDLIO010000010.1, read on the forward strand.
TTGACGACCTCGAAGGCACGCTCCTCGAGCGGATGGCCAGACGCTATGTCGCAGAATACGACGGAGGCGTTTCGGTCGCCATCCGGTGTTATCCCCCGGCCGGTCGGTGGCGGCGGGAAGCGCCGCCCTCGCTGGAGGCGCTTGTGGATCGACATCCCGAAGCCGTTCTGACGGGGCCGAACGTCGTTTCGGCCGAGCTGCGGAGAATCGTGTGGGGTGATGCCTTCAGGGCGTCTGCGATCGGGATCGTGCTGGTGTTCTTCTTGATGTGGGCCGACTTCGGATCGCCGGGGCGTTCGGCACTGGCACTGCTGCCGTTGGTCCTGGGCATGGTCTGGATGCTGGGTGTGATGTCGTTTCTCGGTCTCCGCATCAACTTCATGAATATCTTCGTGATTACGATGGTGATCGGGATCGGCGTCGACTACAGCGTGCACTTCCTGCATCGCTGGCTCGAGACCGGTGGAAGTCCGGAGGCGCTCGCAGGTATTTCGAAGGCGATCGCAGTCGCAGCCCTGACGACGATCGTCGGTTTCGGATCATTGGTCCTCTCCCACTATCCGGGGTTGCGTTCAGTGGGTTTTGCGGCCATTTTGGGGGCCCTTGCGACCGCGGTCATCAGCATCACCGTGATGCCGGTTCTGCTTCGTTGGGGAGAGAGTCGTTGAGAGGAGATCGCTGATGCGTCAAGTAGGTATTGACGAGCTGTCGTGGACCTGCCCGGAGCCTTGGGTGCCGTGGAACAATTCCTCCGAGGTGGCGCCCGCACCGACGATCGTCGGGCAGGATCGGGCGGTTCAGGCGATCGCGTTCGGCCTGGGCATCAGGGGGGTCGGCTACAACGTCTTTGTCACCGGCCTTTCCGGCACGGGGCGGTTGACGACGATCAAACAGTTCCTCGAGGGACGGGCGACCGACCAGCCCAGGCCCGATGACGTCTGCTACGTCTACAATTTCATTCGACCGGAGGAGCCCTGCGCCGTGTTCCTGGAGCCGGGAGCGGGCCGCCGGTTCCGGGACTGCATGAACGATCTGGTGCGTGACCTCGGAGAGACTCTGCCCGCCATGGCCAAGGACCAGGCATTTCGAAAGAAGATCGACAAGGCTGTCGAGGATCTGAGGGACCAGGAAAAAGAGACCATCGGCACCTTCGAAACCGAGGTCCAGGAGGCCGGTTTCGCCCTGGTGCAGATTCAAGTCGGAGCGATCGGGAGGCCGGAGGTCTTGCCGATCATCGACGACGAGCCGACCGCGATTGAGGATCTGGCCAAGACCGTGGAGGCGGGCGAAATGACGGCCGCCGATCTCGAGGCGATTCAGGAGCACTACAGCAATCTCAAGATCAGGCTCCAGGAGGTCTTCGCTCTCGTGGGCGAACTGCGGCAACAGATTCAAAAACGGGTCGAGGAAGTCCAGAGGGAAATGCTCAGTCCGGCGGTCGAAGATGCGGTCGATCGGGTTCGCGAGTCGGTCAACGATTCCCGGGTCGATCCCTATCTCGAGGCGATGCAGGCCGATTTGATCGAAAATATGGAGCTTTTCGGTGAACAGGCCGGCGACGAGATCGACATCTTCCTCAGGTGGCGGGTCAACCTGGTGGTTGACAACGGGCACGGGGAGGGCCTGCCGGTCATCATGGAGACTGAACCCACCTACACCAACATCTTCGGCACGGTCGAACGATCTTTGACGCCGTCGGGTGAAATGACGACCTCGTTCATGCGCATCAGAGCCGGATCCCTTCTGACGGCCAACGGGGGTTTTCTCGTGCTCAACGCAGAGGATCTTCTGATGGAACCGAGGGTCTGGCCGGGTCTCAAGCGGGCACTCAAATACGGGCGTGTCAAGATCCAGTCAATGGAAGGCCTTTTGTTGGGAGGCGCCGGGATCAAACCCGAAGAGGTGCCCCTTGAGGTCAAGGTTGTCGTCATCGGTGATCGAACGGTTTACGACATGCTTTACCGGTACGACAGGGACTTTGCGAAGGTCTTCAAGGTTCTTGCGGACTTCGATCTGGTGATCCCGGCGGTCGAAGAACACGCCAAGTCGTTGGTATCGGTTTTTTCGAAGGTCATCGCCGATGAGGAACTGACCTCGATGGACCGGACCGGCATGGCGACACTGCTTGAAGAGGCGGTCCGTATGGCTCGGGGCCGCAAGAAATTTTCCAGCCGATTTTCCGATCTCTCCGATCTGCTCCGTGAGGCTTCATGGTTGGCGGAACAGGCCGGCTCCGATGCAATCGGTCAAGAACACGTCAAGGCGGCCAGAGAGTCCGCCCGGCGTCGGCACTCCTTGTCGGAGGATCGGACCCATGAACTGGTCGAAGACGGTGTCATCCGGATTCAGACCGAGGGCACGGCCGTCGGCCGCGTCAATGGGTTGGCGGTGTACGACGTCGGCCACCATCGGTTTGGTCGACCGTCGAGAATCAGTGCCCGGATCGGGATCGGCCGTGAAGGCGTGATCAACGTCGAGCGGCAGGCGGGGCTGTCCGGTCCGACCCACGACAAGGGCATTCAGATCCTGACCGGTTTTCTCCGAGGCACCTTTGCGCGCACGGTACCGCTTTCAATGGCCTGCTCGGTGACATTTGAGCAGAGTTACGGCGGCGTTGACGGTGACTCCGCCTCCTCGACAGAAATCTACGCCATCCTCTCTGCCTTGGCCGATTTGCCTATAAGACAAGATGTGGCCGTGACAGGTTCGGTCGACCAGTATGGAGCGGTCCAGTCGATCGGGGGCGTCAACGAGAAAATCGAGGGATTCTTTCGAGTCTGCGAGAGCCGGGGTTTGACCGGTACGCAGGGTGTGATGATTCCGGCTTCGGATGTCAACGACCTGCATCTTTCCGATGAGGTTATCGAGGCGGTCCGGGAAAATCGATT
>JBDLIO010000011.1:0-13052 GCA_039714865.1 Acidobacteriota bacterium
GCGCAGGTTGAATAATTGCGGCCCGTCGCTCGAAGAGAAAGACGGTCGCGTCAGTGAGAGAGGTCTTTTCTACCCAGGCTTCCGCCTTTTCCCTCCAGCCCCGGGGGGCGTCCAGATCCGGCGGTGGCAAGGGACGTTGCAGGTGGAGCTCACGGGTGTCGAGCGGACCGGAGAGGAGATGGGCGATGGACTTGGGTGAGGTGCCTGTTGCCGCGGCAATCTCATGCCGCAGATCGGTTCTTGTTCTGACGGCGGCCCCCTCGGTACGACACTCTTCGACCCACCGGGCACGGCGTCGCACATGGAGCCGCAGCTCCAGTCGGCGTTCAAGGTAGAGGTCGACCAGTCCGGCGTCGGCCTCTTGGCCTTTTTGACACCACTGGGCCAAGGCCTCGAGCCACCGACGATCGAATGCGGGTTCACGGATATTGGCCTTCATACTCGTCACGGCGCAATCCTACCGGGGATGGCAGCAAAATGGAGCGAAACCGCACAAAAAAGGAGGGCCAAGGGTGGAAAGGGTCAAAGAGGTCGAAGAGGTCGAAAGGATCACCGGGCCCAGAATTTGATCGTTCTCTCAGACCCCGAGCACCGGCCCCCCGAACCGCGGTAGAATGCCGGGCGGATGACGGCGGCGGGGGGACCATCAAAAATGACAGGGGGCGGACCGGTGCGTTGGTCAGCCTGCCCGCCAAGAGTTGGAGGAGCCTATGAGTCGAGATGTTGTTGAGGCCCTGAATCGGCGTCTGGAAGCCAACAGGCGTGGTGGCGGGCAGGCCAGGATTGAGAAACAACACCAACAGGGCAAGCTGACAGGCCGAGAGCGGATCGAGTTCTTCCTCGATGAAGGCTCCTTTGAGGAAACTGATGCGTTGGTCGAGCACGGCTGCACCGATTTCGGCATGGCCGACAACACGGTCTCGGGGGACGGTGTCATCACCGGGCACGGACGGGTCGACGGGCGGCCGGTCTTCGTTTTTGCTCAGGATTTTACGGTCTTTGGGGGTTCGTTGTCGGAGGCCAACGCTGCCAAGATCTGCAAGATCATGGATCTGGCCCTCAAGGTCGGTGCGCCGGTCATCGGGCTCAACGACTCGGGAGGGGCTCGCATCCAGGAGGGTGTCGCCTCCCTGGCGGGGTACGCCGACATCTTCCTGCGCAATACGATCTCCTCCGGTGTCGTGCCCCAGATCTCCGCGGTGATGGGTCCCTGTGCGGGCGGGGCGGTCTATTCCCCGGCGATCACCGACTTTGTATTCATGGTTGAAGAAACATCCTATATGTTTGTGACGGGACCGGACGTCATCAAGACGGTGACGCATGAAGAGGTGACCAAGGAGGAACTCGGTGGGGCAATGACTCACAACGGTGTTTCGGGAGTCGCTCACTTTGCGGCCCAGAACGACACCGACTGTCTGGCTCAGATCCGGAAGCTCCTGTCTTTCCTGCCGGCCAACAACGCCGAGGCGCCCCCGGTTGTCCCGACGGACGATGCCCCGGATCGGGAGATTCCGGAACTGGACGACTTTGTCCCGGCCGATCCGAACAGACCGTACGACATCAAGAAATTGATCCGGTTGGCGGCCGACGACGGGGACTTTTTCGAGGTCCACGAACACTATGCCAAGAACATCGTCGTTGGATTCATTCGAATCGGCGGTCGAACCGTCGGGGTCGTTGCCAATCAACCGGCACATCTGGCAGGCACCCTGGACATCGACTCGTCGGTCAAGGGCGCCCGATTCGTTCGATTCTGTGACGCATTCAATATCCCGTTGTGGATCGTTGAAGATGTCCCGGGCTTCCTGCCGGGCACGGCTCAGGAGTGGGGCGGCATCATTCGGAACGGCGCCAAGCTGCTCTTTGCACTGGCAGAGGCAACCGTGCCCAAGGTCACGGTGATTACCCGAAAAGCCTACGGTGGGGCCTATTGCGTCATGGGGTCCAAACATATCCGGACCGACGTCAACCTGGCCTTCCCGACCGCCGAGATTGCGGTCATGGGTCCGCAAGGTGCGGTCAATATCCTCTACAAGAACGAGATCGCCGCTGCCGATGACACGGAGGCGGCTCGAGAGACCAAGGTGGCCGAGTACCAGGATCTCTTTGCCAATCCATTCGTCGCGGCGGAAAAGGGCTATCTGGACGAGGTGATCATGCCTCGAATGCTCAGGCGGAAGTTGGCGGCGGCATTCTCGCTGCTGGCGAGCAAGCGGGATTGGATGCCGGCCAAGAAGCACGGGAATATACCGTTATGAAGCTCCTGATCGCCAACCGCGGAGAAATCGCCGTCCGGATCATCCGTGCCTGCAGGGATATGGGCATCGGCACCGTGGCCGTCTATTCAGAAGCCGATCGGCTTTCTCCACATGTGCTGATGGCTGATGAGGCGATGCCGATCGGCCCGGCGCCCGCTCGGGAGAGTTATCTGCGGGTGGAAGGCATCCTTGAGGCCGCACGAATTTCCGGCGCCACCCTGGTGCACCCCGGGTACGGTTTCCTGGCCGAGAACGCCGAATTCGCAGAACAGGTCGAGGCCCGGGGCCTGATCTGGGTAGGGCCGCCGCCCGAGGCCATCCGGGTGATGGGCTCCAAGACCGAGAGCCGAAAATTGGCGGTCAAGGCCGGGGCGCCTCTGATCCCGGGCATGCTGGAACCTCTGAAGGACCTTGCTGAGCTGCAGTCCTTCGTCGGGGAACACGGTCTCCCGGTGCTGCTCAAGGCGGTCGCCGGCGGAGGCGGCAAAGGAATGCGGGCCGTGCATTCCATCGAGGACCTCGGGGCGGCTTTTGACCGCGCCCGCTCCGAAGGGGCCGCCTATTTCGATGACGACAGGGTCTACGTCGAGCGTTTGGCCGACAAGGCCCGGCATGTCGAGGTGCAAGTTGCCGCAGACCATCATGGTTCGGCCGTGTACATCGGTGAGAGGGAGTGCTCCATCCAGCGCCGGCATCAAAAAGTCGTCGAGGAGTGTCCCTCGCCCGTCGTTGGACCCGAACTCCGTCGGCAGCTTGGCGAAACGGCCTTGGCGATCGTCAGGGCCTCGAATTACCGTTCTGTGGGAACGGTCGAGTTTCTGCTGGCCCCTGACGGGCAATTCTACTTTCTGGAGATGAATACCAGGCTCCAGGTCGAACATCCGGTGACCGAAGAGGTCTTCGGCATCGACCTGGTCTGTGAGCAGATTCGTATTGCCCTCGGTGAGCCGTTGTCCCTTCGGCAGGAGGATCTCGTGCCTCGGGGCCATGCAATCGAATGTCGAATTTATGCCGAAGACCCACTGCGTGGCTTTGCGCCTTCTCCGGGAGTGATCCAACACCTGCAACGACCGGCTGGGCCCGGCGTCAGGGTGGATTCGGGCGTGGTCGAGGGTTCGGTCGTGCCGCTGGACTACGACCCGATGTTGGCGAAACTGGTGGTCTGGGGCCAGGACCGAGAGGTCGCTCTGCAGCGGCTCAAAAGGGCCCTGGGCGAGTACCAGGTGCTGGGTATCCGCACGACGCTGACTCTGTTCAGGGCCTTGGTCGATATGGAAGCCTTCCAGAAGGCTGATTTCCACACTGCCTTTCTCGATACATTGTTGGCCGACGAGGGCGTCGAAGAACTGCACCACCGACAGGATCCCGAGGCCGAGGAGGCTTCGTTGATCGCCGCCGCCTGTCTGGCGTCGTTGGATGCCGGACGGTTGGGCGACGATCTCTTTGCCCATGGCGAGTGTAGCGGGTGGTGGGCCGAGGGCTTGCGCCAGCAACATGGGAGGTTCCCGCGATGAAGTGGATTGTCAAAGGCGCGACCGTGACTCGCGAGGTTGAGGTTGAGCGGGAAGGCGATCATTTCGCTGTGTCGGTCGACGGCGTCAGTCGGGTCGTCGATTACATCCCGCTTGACCGTACTATCGCCTCCTTGAGATATCTGAATAACGGGCACAGCTTCCATGTCACGGCCCACCGCGAGGCCAAAAGGAGCTTCAGGGTCGCCGTCGGCGAGCGAGAGTTCACATGGGACGTCCTGACGCCGGTCGAAGCCGTGGCGTCCGAGGCCAGAGGCGCCTCGGTGGGTGCGGCCCGGATCGCGGCCCCAATCCCGGGCAAGGTCGTCAAGGTCAATGTGGCTCCCGGCGATCCGGTCGAGCAGGGTCAATCGGTTGTCGTTCTCGAGGCGATGAAGATGGAGAACGAGCTGGAAGCGGAGCGGTCCGGCAAGGTAGCGGCCGTTCATGTCTCGGCGGGTGACACGGTCGACACGGGCACGGTGCTGGTCGAATTGGAAGCGGAGGATCATGGGTGACTGGCGGACCCGGCGAAGCCGGGTGCTATCAGCTATCAGCTATCAGCTGTCAGCTCTTTGCCTTGTCTGCCTTTTGGGTTCGTCCGTGCTCTCGGCGGCGACGTGGTGCACGATCGAGGTCGAGGTCAGCGACGGTTACGCAAAGGACCTGGAGGATGTTGACGTCAGAGCCGAAACATCGGTCCTCATCGGTGCCCGGCGCATCACGACAGGTCCCGATGGCGTTGCGGTATTGCTGGGCCTTCCGGCCGGCGCCTACCGGCTGGAGATCAGCCGTGACGGCTATCAGTGGCTCGAGGTCCAGGATGTGCGGTGCGAGCCCGGTGGTGTCGTACGGTTGGCGGTGGTGCTCGAGAAGACCGAAGGTGACGAAGTAGTCGTCCTGCCTTCGGGACCGTCGGTCGACCCGGAGGCTACGACGGTCGGTTTTCTTCGTGCTCAAGAGGCACGGGAACTGCTCCCGGAGGCCGGGATACCCGGCGCCGGATCGAAGCCGGCCGACGCAATGGCCTTCGAGGGTGTCCTACACGCCGGGCATGACACCGGGCCCGGACCGCGGTTGGTCGTTGAGCCTCGCTCCCCGGAAAGGGGATTTCACGGCCGGGCCTCGATCGATGTCGGAGCCGGCATGCGGGCCCAGCCGACCGGGACGCGAGGGGACGTCACGGGGCTTGATGACGCCCTGCGAACCAGGATCTCCCTTGGCGCCAAGCCGGCTGAAGGGCGTTTTGGGACCTTTTTTGCCCTCGAGACCAACGAGGCAGACCTGGAGAGCCGGGTGGCATTTGGTGACGGGGTTTCCGGCGAAAATGTCCAGCGCCAGCGTCAATGGGATCAAAAATCCGTTCTGGCCTATGGTGTTTTCGACTGGATGCCGGCCCCGGACAACCGTGTGGACCTGCGCCTGAACTGGGGGAGACGGCGGCAACAAGGGGCCGCATCGAGCCTGCACGTGACGCCCCAATCGCCCCTGCCGGGGGGCGACCGAATAGACCTGGAGCGAGCGGTCGGGCTGGAATGGCACGCTCTGGCGTCGGACGAGCTGTTAGTGAGCCTTGCCGGAAGCTTTTCCGACAGAAACTCCGAGTGGAAACCGACCGAAAGCGGTCCGATGGAGCAGGACCAAAGCCTCGGCGGTCTTTGGAGTGCCGGGCTGGGCAACGGCATCTGGGCGGGGAACGGTGGTGTCGCGGCTTTCGATCAATCTGTCGATGCTCTTCAGGGCGAGGCCGGCCTGGAGTGGTCGATGGGCTCGGCACACCGGCCGGCTGTCGAGGCCTCGTGGGTCCGGGAGGATCTGGATCTCGAGTATTCGGACTTGACCAACGGTAGCGTCGGCATTCGAAGAACCTACCGAGGGCCGGTCGCCGAGCGTTGGGACAGTTTGGTCCCTCCAGTGGTCAGCAGGGGCCTGTTGCAGTCACGGCGGATCGGACTTCGGGACGCCTGGAGGGCAGCTCCGGGGTTGACGGTCGTCTTGGGTTTGCAGATAGAAGACCTTGACTTCGATTCCGATGGAGATGGTGCAAGGTACCACTTTGGTTTCGAGGACACTCTCTCTCCCCGAGTGGGCGTGGTCTGGGATTTTGAGGGCATGGGGCGATCTCGGGCGTGGGTGCGGTGGGCCCGCTTTCGCCAGGGGCCCGGCGAGGCTGTTCGGTGGCGAATGACCGGCGCTTTTGACGTCGAAACGATTTTTGTGGATGCTGGGGGTGCACCCGAAGAACGGGCTCCAGGCCCCATCACCGTCGCGTCAGATCTCGAGCCGTCCGTCATCGACGAAACAGTGTTTGGCGTGGAGTACGAGTTCTTGTCCCATCTCGTAGCCGGGGTGGCGGGCGCCTTCAGGCGATCCGAGGGTCATCTGGCGATTCTGACCGAGGACGGCGGCCGGACCTTTCAACTGGACACGCCGTCGGGCGAAGCCTGGCCCGAACGTCTTGACAGCGAAGTCTTCGATACCTGGGCCTGGGTGCGCAAACGGTTGGCCAACGGCTGGCAGGCGGAGGTGCTCGTTGGGTGGCGTCAGAGTCGGGGCGCTTGGCCCGGTCCCGCGGATGTCGATCCGGCTGATCTCGACCGGGAGTATCTGGCCGACGTCTTGTCTCCGGCAGCACTGGAGGGCGCCCGGGGACCCTTGCCTGATGATCGCCGGTGGCATCTCGAGGTGGGGGGTTCGTGGCTCTTCGCAGCCGGTCCTTCACTCGGCGGCCGATTGACCTACCGGTCAGGAGCGCCGGTGTCGCGGTTGGGGGCGTTGGCCGACGGCCTTGGGCTTGATCGCCGGTTCATCGACAGCAGGGGATCGGGAGGCCGGACTCCGGAGTTGTGGCGATTGGATCTTGTCGGATCGTGGCCCTTCGACCTCGGCAAGGGCCGCCTTGAAGCCTTCGCTGAACTGAGCAATCTTCTGGATTCACAGAGGGCCGTCAGGCTTGACGAGCGCTGGACCGTACTTGACGAGACACAGGTCGATGGTCTCGATTCGGACGGCCAGCGTACCGCCGGCACCTGGCGTGAACCGCTGATGAGACAAAGACCCCTGGAGATGAGGATCGGCCTCGCCTATAGGTGGTAGGGAGCTATCAGCGCTTAGAAGGACTGTGGGTCCGTCAATTCTGCGCAACATTGCATCAAGGCGGAAACGAGTATCAAGTATCAGGGCATTGCCCTACTTCTCCTTCACAACCTCTTCAATAAAGGTCTTGACCTGATCGAATGAGGCCTGCCGTGTCACCTGGTCCATCAGGCCGACTGAGACGGTGTAGCCGCCGCTTTCCATCAGAAGGTTGGCGGTGATGACCCACTTCTCGTGTTCCAGTTTCGCGTAGTCCTTGGCCGCAATACGAACCTCGTGGTGTTGGCGGACCAGATCCGACTGGCCGCCCTCACTGTCTCGTGCCGCAACGAACAGCACGGCCCGGCCGACGTAGTCCTCGCCCTCGGGCAACAGGGCCAGCTGTTTGAGGGGGAAGGCGACCTGGATCGGCAGGGTCCAACGATCCTCGGATGCCGGTGAGGGGACGCCGGTTTTGACCCGGACATCCAGTGGGTTCTCCTCGACAGGAAAAAGCAGAGATGTGACCACCTTGTCCTGAACCTGGGATTCCAGGCTTTTCTCGACAAAGCGCCGGCGGTAGCGGAGGTCATATTCGGAGTGGCCTGGGAGTTCGATCTTGATGCGGTGAACCTTGTCTCCCCCGGTGACGTTGAGGGCGTAGCCCAAGGAGTAGTAGGTGAAAAGATCAGTCGAGATGCGGTCGAAGGCCTTGGAAAAATCGTTGGTATTGACGATGGCCTGCCCCCCGGTGTTGGAGGCCATAAAACGCAGGCTGTCGAGGAAGTTCTCCTGGCCGACACCGACCGCGACGTTGTCCTGAGGTCCGGCGTACTCGGCCGTGGCGACCGAGCCGTGCTTCAAACCTCCGGCGCCGATGGTATAGAAGGTGACGTCTTGGGAGTTGGCCGCGGAGGTCAGGGCCTGGAAATTCCGTGACTGATCCCAGCGGCTCATTTGGGTCATGACCGACGGGTCGTTGTAGGTATTGGAATAGGCGTAGACCAGTTCCATGCCGGCGACCATCGGCAGCCCGTTGGAGATGTAGACGACGCTTTTCTTGCCGGGCAGACCGGCCATCATCGACACCGTGGCCCTGAGGGAATGCAGCGTAAACATCAGATTGGTGGCCTCTTCTTCAGCCGACCCAATGATCAGGCCCCACACATTTCGGGCGTCGTTGATGTCTCCGGATCCTGCGTCCTGTTTGTGTCGGCGCATTTTGTCCAGGATCCTCTTTCGATCCTGGTCGCGACTGATCCGGCCCCCGGTCTTCATCCTCTGGGCACGCAAAGATTGCAGAATCAGGTCCCGTTCATCGGTGAAGGGTTGAATGATCTTCAGTCTTTTTTCGAAGGTGGCAACCATCATCTGGACCGGAGGATGCAGATTTTCCCGCACGAATTCGTTGGCGCGGGAGAGGACGCGGTTTCGGTCGAGGGGGTGGAGGTTCTCATGGTCGACGAACAAAACGATGTAGACCGGCGCTTCATCCGGCTGTGGCTGTGTTTCGACCTCGGCCGGGGTTGGAGGGAGATCGGGCGCGGGAATCGCTTCGAGCCGTGAATTGAAGGCCTCTTCGGTGTAGAGCTTGAAGTGGGATATCTCTCGTGCCTTGCCGTCGTGCAAGAGCCGAAAATCGTCCTTGGTCAGATCGGTGACCGGGTGACCGCTCTTGTCGGTGACGTAGGCGATGACGTTGACGACGGTCAGTTCGATTTCGTCCTTGAAACTCAGGCCTCCGATTGGCGTGATCTCCGGGGACTCCGGGGACGCTTCCTGTTCGGTTTCCAGAGCCATGGTGGCGCCGGGTGCGCCCAGTGCCAGTGCGAGCATGATGATGGCGAAAAATCGAAGCACGGTCATACCTCCTCGGAGAGTGTAGCGCACAAGGAGGCTGGGAACGTGTAGGGCCTTCACGGCACCCGAAAGGCGCCGCTGATTCTATGCCCTACACGCTCCTGGGGGCCTCCGGGGTCCAAAATGTCCGGATTTCCGGTTTCCTGGATCGCAGATTGAACGAAAAACCGGACAGCCGACAAAGCCGGATGCATCTCCTGGAGCATCCTCGGAAAGTCTCGTTCCGATACAGCCGGCGTCTTTCCCGTCATCAGTGATCGTTGGCTGAGAAAGTGGCGGTAGACAAGGCCTTTCACGGGGTCGACGTTGAGACGGCGCCTCTTCTTGGAAACAGGGTTGTATCAGGAGGTCGCGCCTGTCACCGACTGACAACATTGGCATGACGGTTGCTTAAACCTGCTGTGGTATCCTGCGGCCCTTGCAGCTGGTCAATTCAGTTGGGAACGCAGGTATCGGAGCTTGAGCGGTCCGGTTTGCCTTTGACGGCCGGGCACTGTTGAAGGGAGGGCGGGGCCGGGAAAGCAATTTTGGTACTTGAGTATTTTTCGTCTTTTATCTTTTAACGAGGAAACAGGAGGTTCGAATGAGAAAAGCTATTTTCGTCTTTATGTTTGCCGCGCTGATCGCCGGCGCGGCATACGCCCAGGAGACCACGGGTCAAATCCGTGGAACCATTGTTGACCCCGATGGTGCGGCACTGCCTGGTGTGACCATCACGGTCGAGAACGACATGACCGGTATGGACCGTACGTCCATCACCGATGGCAGCGGTGCGTTCCGGTTTGCCGCTTTGCAACCTGGTGACTACACCATGACTGCAACCCTTGACGGGTTCCAGACCCACAAGAGTGCGATGCGCGTCGTGCTCGGTGGTACCCACTTCGTCGAGTTGGACATGGCCCTCGGCGCCATCACCGACGTCATCGAAGTCACCGGCGAAGCCCCGCTGGTTGACGTCACCTCGACCGTCAGCGGCATCACCGTCGGCGCCGACGAACTCAACGCCCGCATGCCCGTGCAGCGTGAAGCCAGCTACGTTGCGATGCTCGCTCCGGCGACCGTCCAGGGTGACACGGCCTTCAACGGTGAGACCCCGGGCCAGAACGTCATCTCGATGAGTGGCGCCTCGGTTGCCGAGAACTCCTACCAGGTCAACGGTCTCAACGTGACCAACTTCCGTAACGGTCTGGGTTCGTCCCTCGTGCCGATGGAGTTCGTCGAAGAGATCCAGGTCAAGACCGGTGGCTACGCCGCCGAGTTCGGCCGCTCGACCGGTGGCGTGATCAACATGGTGACCAAGTCCGGTTCCAACTCCCTGCACGGTTCCTTCTCGGCCTTCTTTGAGCCCGAGAGCCTGCAGGAGCAAGAGCCCGACACCTATGCTCGCCCCAATGAGAGCGAAGAGCGCGAAATCCTCGAAGCCAACGCCTCCCTCGGTGGCGCGATCTTCAAGGATCACCTCTTCTTCTTCGGTTTTGTGCGTTACACCGATTCCAACGTGCTCGGTATCACGGGCAACACCGATGATGACGTTGCGCCCGGCGACATCGGCCGCGGAACCCGCAACGAGATCTCCGATCCGTACTACGGCGGCAAGATCGACTGGAATATCACCTCGAACCATCGCGTCGAGGCGACCTACATCACTGACAGCGTCAACGTCGACGTGACCACCTACGATTTTGATCTCTACGATCGTGATCTCCTCGCATCCACCGGCGTTGGTATCGACGACCGTGGTGGCGACAACTACATCTTCAAGTACACCGGTATCTTCACCGAGAACTTCCTGCTGGCCGCACAATACGGCAGCAACGACTTCGACCGTACGTCGTCGTCGCCCGGTGACGTCAACCCCTATGCCTACGACAGCCGTGGTGGCCAGACCGTGCCGATCGGCAACTGGGTCAACTGGAGCCGTGGTTCGGCCTTTGACGAGCGCGAAGCCTATCGCCTGGATGCCGACCTCTATCTCGGCAAGCACAGCCTGCGGGCCGGTGTCGACACCGAGGCCAACTACTCCTTCGACAACACCGAGTACTCCGGCGGCATCTACTTCCGCTACTACGACGACGACGAAAGCCCGACCGGCATGTTGGCCCGCGTGCGCCACTACAACACCGGTGGCGGCTTTGACGTCAACTCCGACGCCGCCTACGCGCAGGACAGCTGGGCCGTTACGCCCAACTTGACCGTCAACCTCGGTGTGCGCTGGGAGAAATTCGAAAACTTCAACGGCCTCGGCGAGACCTTCATCGAGACCGATGACCAGTGGGCGCCGCGCCTCGGCTTCATCTGGGACCCCTCGGGTGAGGGCCGTTCCAAGGTCTACGCCTCCTACGGCATGTACTACCTGCCGATCGCTTCCAATACCAACGTGCGCATGGCGGGCAACGAGAGCTTCGACCAGGCATATTACGTTTGGGATGGTTCGATGAATCCCGACGGCTCCCCCGTTGGCTGGGCCGACTGCGGCTTTGGTGTTTTGGATACTTGCGGCAACCAGGGTTCCATCGGCGACAACGTCGCCTACAGCATCTACGCTGACGGTGACGTGCCGGATCCCCGTGAGGTCATCTCGACAAACTTCGACCCGATGTCCCAGAACGAGTTGATCGTCGGTTACGAAAAGATGGTCGGCGACGACTGGTCCGTTGGTATCCGTGGCGTGATGCGTAACTTCAACGAGGTCATCGAGGACTATACGATCGATGCCGGTCTCTTCAACGCCTACGGGCTCTGCGATCCCGCCGACGGTGGCTGCTTCGAGTACCGTCTGGGCAACCCGGGTTCGGACTTCATCGGTTTCTACGACATCGATGGTGACGGTGAGCTCGACGAGGTCACTTTCAGTGCCGAGGAAATGGACTACCCCGAAGCCGAGCGTAACTACTACGCCCTTGAGTTCACCTTCAAGCGCCGGTTTGCCGACAACTGGATGCTCCAGGGTTCCTACACCTGGTCGCACCTTTACGGCAACTACGAAGGCTATGTGCGTTCGGACAACGGCCAGGACGACGCCGGTCTGACGACCATGTTCGACTTCCCGGGTCTGATGGAGAATTCCTACGGTAACCTGCCGCAGGATCGCCGTCACAACCTCAAGATGTTCGGCGCCTACGCGTGGGATTCAGGTCTGCAGGTTGGTGGAAACTTCTACTATGCCTCCGGCCGCCCGATCAACTCCTTCGGCGTGCACCCCGGGCATGACGGTGGATTCGCTGCTCTCTACGACGCCGAGTCCTTCTTCACCCAGGGTGAAGCGATGCCTCGTGGCTGCTGCGGCACCACCGACGACATCTTCGGTATCGACGGCATGGTCAAGTACGACTTCCAGCTCGGCAACGTTGACATGAACGTGCGCCTGGACGTTTTCAATCTCTTCGACCAGAGCGGTGTGACCGAAGTCAACGAGTTGGGTGACCAGGACACCGGTTTCGCCAACGAGAACTACAAGCGTCCGACCCACTACCAGCAGCCGCGTCGCGTGCGCCTCGGCTTTGGTCTGAACTTCTAACTCCGATTTTCGGAATAACAAGGGGCCCTTCGGGGCCCCTTTTTTTGTCTGCTTTATTACATAAGAAAACAGAATGATGTATCGTGGGCACGCCCCGCCGCATTGCGGCGGGAAGATCAAATTTTTTGGGCTCGAAAGGTCCGGAGGTGTGTATGAAACAGAAGACGCTGGTACTCGTGGCTGTTGTGGCGGCCCTGGTTGTGATTGTTTCAAAACGTTTTCGCCGTATCAGCCACAATATACAGGACAGCATGGGTGATGTATCACGCATTGTTGAAGAATCAATCAAGGGCCAGCTGGTGGTGAAAATATTTGGTGGCCGTGAATACGAGCAGCAACAGTTTTCCCGGATAAACGATAAAAACCGTCGGCAGAACCTGCGCATGCAAATGACCCAGGCCTTAAGTTCGCCAATCGTGCAGTTATTGGTAGCCTGTGCTTTAGCCATTATTATTTATCTTGCAACACTGGATAGCATGATTGAGGAAATAAGTGTTGGCACCTTTGTTTCTTTCATAACGGCAATGACAATGCTTCTGCCGCCGGTGCGCTCTCTTACATCCATCGTAAGTCATTTGCAGCGCGGTATAGCTGCGGCTAACAGTGTATTTACATTTATGGATTTAGAACAGGAACCGGATACCGGTGATCTGCAAAAGGAGACTGTTAATGGCCTGATAGAAATAGATCATATCAATTTCACTTACAAGGGTGAAAAAACAGCAGCGCTTAAAAATATAAATCTGACGATTGAGGTTGGGCAAACGGTTGCATTTGTCGGTCGCTCAGGCAGTGGTAAGTCGACCTTACTCAATTTGATTCCCAGGCTTT
>JBDLIO010000012.1:0-12900 GCA_039714865.1 Acidobacteriota bacterium
CGCGAAGTGGCTGTGGGCGACGACGGCGACGTCGGCGACGGTCAAATGGAGGGGCCCGGCGCACTGTTGGCGGGCCACCAGGCCGGTCACTGCGCGGTCCACCTTGGTGGTCAAAAAGCGTTTCGAGCCGACCGACAGCAGCCGGAGGACACGGTCCAGGGCTGCCGAAACGTGCAGATCGGCGGGCAGGTGCAAAGGTTTGAGTGGGAGTGTGCGCCGTTCCAGTTCGAAGACCTTCTTGGGCATGTCGCCCAGGACGTCTTCGAGAAAAAGATCGACGGGGGTCGACCCGTCTACTGCATCGTGGACGACGATTCTGCCATCCCCCGTGACGCCGCCGACGACGGACCAGGGCGCCTGTTCCCTTTCGCACAGTGACGAGAAGAGTTCGCGGTCTTTTTCCTCGATAAGAAGGGCGTCGTTTTCCTGATACTCGGCGCCCCAGATCTCGAGGACCGACAGGGTCTGATCTGCAACGAGGATGTCCCGGATCTCGATGACGGCGCCCTCGGGCTCCACGATTTCCTTGAGAACATTGCAGTTGCCACCCGCCCCCTGGTCGTGGATGGAGATGATCGGGTTGCGGTCTCCCAGTTCCGAGCAGGCCCGAATGACGCGGTTGACCTTCTGCTCCATCTCGGCATCGCCACGCTGTACGGCGTTGAAATCCAGATCGGCGGTGTTCTCGCCCTGGACCATGCTGGAGGCGGCGCCTCCGCCCATGCCGATGCGGTAGGCGGGCCCACCGATCTTGATGATCAGCATTTCCGGCCGGGGTTTGCCCTTCTCGGCATGGCCGGCATCCATCTGGCCGATGCCGCCGGAAAACATGATCGGTTTGAGCCACTCCCGCCGGCTGCCGTCTGGGAGGCGGGCGCCGAACGAGCGGGTGAAGCCGGTGATGACCGGCTCGCCGAATTTGTTGCCGTAGTCCGAGGCGCCGTTGGATGCCTGGATCTCGATGTCCAGGGGCGAGGCCAAGGTGTCGGGGTAGAGGAAGGCGCCGTCCTCCCACGGCAGTGCGTAGCCGGGGATGTGGAGATTGCCGACGCAGTAGGCGGCGGTCCCCGCGATGATCAACGAGGCTCTGCCGGTCGCGTGACCGTCCCGGATCCGACCGCCGGTACCGGTCTCTGCCCCCGGGAAGGGTGCTACGCCGGAAGGGAAGTTGTGGGTCTCCGCCGTCAGAGTCAGGTCGAGGTTGAGGTCGGACGGTGTCATCGGGCCGGGTGCGCCGGGTTCGGACGGGATCAAGGATTGAACCCGATGCCCTCGGATAGAGCTGGAATTGTCTCTGAATGCGATGACCGAGTTGTTGGGATTGGCCTGGAGCGGTTCGCGCACCATCGCCATCAAGTGGCGGGGCTGTTCGATGCCGTCGATGACCAGCCGGCCTCCGAAAAACCAGTGGCGGGAGTGTTCGGAGTTGGATTGGGCCACGTCGAAGCATTCGACCGTCGTTGGGTTGCGGCCGATCTTCTCTCTGAAAAGGTTGGTGTAGAAATCCAGGTCCCAGTCGTCGAAGGCCAGACCCATCGCGTCGTTGAGTTCCTCGAGGGCAACCCGGCCCTTTTCAAGAACAGGAATGGTCTGGACGGGGGCCGGTTCGGCGCCGTGTTCGAAGGATTTCAGTGGGGTCTCGTAAGGCCGTTCGGTCATACGGTCATGGATCAGTGTCAGAAACGCCTGGTGTTGCTCAGGTGTAAGGGGAGCAGGGGAAAGCAGTTGGAATCGGCGTGATCTTTCGATCCGCATCACCGAGTCCAGACCGCAGGCGTGACATATCGAGACGGCGTTGGTCGACCAGGCTGTCGAAAAACTGAGACGTGGCCCAACCTCGATGATCTGCCCTTCTTTCGATTGAAGAAACGAATGACGACCGAAATTCTCCGGTTGGAATGTCTCCGCCAGCAGCCATCGCAGGGTGTCGAAGTGCGGCTCGCTCAGTCCCCCCGTCAGCTGGATGTTGAAGCAGAACTCGGTGCGAATATCTCGAACATCAGGCGAGACGCGTGTCGCGACCTTATTCGCCAGGGCCGTGCGCCAGGATTCCGGGAGGCCGGGAGAACGGAAAAAGTGCTCGACAATCATAGGGGGTTTGTATCAGGTCGGGGGAGGATGTGCCAGGTGGAATTTACCCTAACCTGAACGATTCTCATCGGCGACCTGCGCCAAGTCCTTGGACCCTGGCTACTTTCAAAAAACCTCGACAGACAAACAGGTATGCCTACGTTTTTTTCAAGCACCAGAGCATCAAGGACTTGACGCATCTCATCCGCCAGAATCGCTCAGGTTAGGTTCAAGGAAGGTCATCCCGAGCCCGTGCCCGTGCCGGTTCCCGATTCTCCGGTCCCCGGTGCCGGGCCGCTTGCTGAGAAGAGCCCGATTCGAGGCTCAATTCTGAATTCAGCATTGAGAACTGAAGAGTCCCCCTAACCCCTAATCCCTGACCCCTAATCCCTGAATCCTGTTCCCTGAGATCAGAGCAGAAATTCCTGTTTTTGGGCCGGACATTGGTGTAGAGTTATGTCTATGGAAAAGACGATCCGCAACGTTTTGGTTGTTGGTGTCGAGCCGGATTTTCACCGGCGGTTCGAGCCGTTGCTGAAACGAAAGCATTTTGACGTTGACAGGGTGGCCGAAGCGGGCTGTGCGTTGGCGTTGGTTCAGGCAGTGGCGATCGATGTTCTGGTATTGAGGTACCCGCTGGGGAACCCGTCTGTCGAAAGTCTGTTGAAGAATATCCGGTCGGTCGAGAGCCCCTGCAGACGGTCGGCCGTTCTTTTGTTGGCGTCACCAAGTGAACTCAAGAAGGCTGAAAAGCTGGCGGATGGGATGAAGACCCAGGTTCTTTCGGTCGAAGCGGATTACTCGGCTCTTCAGGAAACGGTTGCGCTGCTGCTCCGGGCGGCGCCCCGATTGTCGGTGAGGATCACCATTCGCCTGGAAGCCATGCTTGGCAACGATTCGACGATGGTGTTGACCCAAACCGAAAATGTCTCCCGTGGGGGCATGCTGGTTCGGGTTCGGAAACCCCAGCCTGTCGATGCGAAGCTCCGGTTCGAGTTGTTGCTGCCGGAAGACAGCATCCCGGTCAAAGGCACCGGTGAGGTCGTTCGCCACACCAGGGATTGGCGGGGCGATGTTTCCGGCGTGGGAATCAAATATGCAAACTTCGAGAACGGCGGAGATCAGCGGCTGAAGGAATTCCTTCAGCAGGTTGCGCCGGAAAGCGCCGTCCAGTAGCCTTCCAACCCAGGGGCCTTTCGAGGCCTCGTTTGACAGGAGGCTCCTATGACGACCTATCGTGACGCCGGCGTAGACATCGACGCCCAGGACAAGGCCCTTGAACAGATCAAGAAGATGGTCCGCAGCACCTATACCGATGGTGTGCTTTCGGATCAAGGCGCATTTGGCGGGATGTTCAGGGTTCCCGGTGGTGTGAAGGATCCGGTGCTGGTCGCATCGGCTGACGGAGTTGGAACAAAACTCAAGATCGCCTTTCTCTCCGGGCGTCACACGACGGTAGGACAGGATCTGGTCAATCACTGCATCAACGACATCCTGGTCCAGGGGGCCCGGCCCTTGTTCTTCCTTGATTACATGGCGACCGGTGTCCTCGATCCTGATGTGGCGGCCGCCGTCATCGGGGGCGTCGCGGCCGCCTGTTCTGAGCACGGGGTTGCGCTTTTGGGGGGCGAAACCGCTGAAATGCCAGGGTTTTATGCCGACGGGGAATATGATATGGCCGGCTTCATCGTCGGGATCGTCGATGGTCGTCGCATTCTGGACTCCTCGGCCGTGCGCGGGGGTGACCTTCTGGTGGGGCTGCCGTCCGATGGATTGCATACAAACGGTTATTCTCTGGCCCGGAAAATCTTCTTCGACGTCATGGGACTGCAATGGGACGATGGGGTTGACGGCCTTCAGGGCTCGGTGGCAGATGAGTTGCTCAAGGTTCATCAGTGTTACCTGGGCCCTGTGTGGCCGCTCGTGGAAAAAGGAAGGGTCGGCGCCCTGGCTCACATCACTGGCGGTGGATTGACCGACAACTTGCCAAGGGTCCTTCCCGAAGGGTTGAAGGCAGTGATCAAGGTTGGCGCATGGGATATCCCGCCGGTGTTCCGGGTTCTCAGCAGCCGGGGCCAGGTGCCGGCTGATGACATGTGGCGGACCTTCAACATGGGCGTAGGTATGGTGTTGATCGTCAATCCCAAGGAACTGGAGGGCGTTTTGGAACACCTCCGGGGCGTGGACTGCCCGGGCTTTGTCATGGGGCGGATCGACAAAGGCGAGCGGGGTGTGGAGTACGACCATCCGCCCGAGGGATTTCCGACGGGGATGTAGGGGTCGCGTGGTCAAAGCCGCCAAACCCGAGCCCGAGCTCGGGCTCGGGAAAACCCCGCGGTGTGCGATCACCGGCAACCCCTCCAACTGCTGCCATTTGTCTAACGTCGGCTTGGCTTCTGTCTCGATTTTTCGCTTTGTTGGAGCGGGAGTAACTACCGAAGATTTTCGAGGTCGATTGTCAGCTGCAGGATCAGCTTCTCAAGGGCAGAGGCGTCGTCAATTTCAACGGAAACCGGGTCGAGGGTGTGGATGGTTGCTCCGTCCTCGTCTTGGATTCTGAAGGCGACCTGCATCGAGTGCATGCGCTGAAAGAGATTTGAATTCAGGCTGTGTTCGATACGGCGCTTGAGATCGCGCGTCCGGGGTTGGCCCCCGCCGAGCAATGTGTCGATATCGAGGTCCTTTTGGCCGGCCCCGCCGCGAGACCGGTTGAACGCAGCTTCGGTTGCGCTGCGGCGGAGGTCGTCCAACTGGGACAAGATGTCGGTCTCGTCGGAAACATGAACCCGCTTGACCGGAGGGAGGGCGACGCCGGGCGTATCCTCGGCGCCGGTATCGAATTCGATATTCTCTTCTGCGGCCAGGTCTTCTTCGAATTCTTCGAAGCCCTCGACCTCCTCGACTTCCTCTATTTCCTCTATTTCCTCGATGTCTTCGAGAGACCCCTCCTCAACCGGCAAGTCCGACGGAATGGCCTCCGCCTCAATCGGCGACGGCTGGTCGAAGGGCTCGTCAACAGGAAGGTCAGAGAACGACGAAGCAGTGATCTCATTGGGCGACGGTTCGTCATTCCAATCCAACTCGACGACAGCTTCAGCCTCAGGCGGTTGGAGGGGTTCCAGATCCTCGATCGGCATCTCGGGCGCCGCATCCTCGAACTCCACAGCCTTCAACTGTTCTGTGTCGTCAAGAGGAGCCGGAGGCGGAGGCGGAGGCGGAGGCTCTGAGTCGGCAAAGGCAGGGGAGTTCACAGCAACGGGAATCGAGAAGTCGTCGCCGGCCCCTTCTTCCGCAGCTCGGGCCAGGGACGAAGCCGAGATCGGCGAGGGAGATCCAGCCCGGACCGGGTCTTTGAGAGCCGGAGCAGGGGCAGGTACAGGCTTTGGAGGACGCGGTGGGGCGTCGGCCTGGGGGGCCGCCATTCTTTTTCTCAGCTTTTTGAGGGTTACCTTCGTGATCTCTTTCAGGGTTTCAAAGACGCCGTCGCCTTTGAGGGCGGAGGCTGGATGCCAGGGGAAGGCGCCGTCAGGGTTGAGGTCGGCATTGAGTTCGTCCTCCGAGAGGATATTGTCCAGGTCCCTCTTGTTGAATTGCAGCACCATGGGGAGCTCGTCAAGGGTCAGACCCAGCTCTCCTATATTTTCGATCAGGCTCTTCAAGCTCTCGATATTGGCTTCACGCATTGGTCGCTGGGAGTCCGCGACGAAAACCAAACCGTCGACGCCCTTGAGAACCAGCTTTCGAGTGGTGTTGTAAAAGACCTGGCCCGGTACCGTATAGAGCTGAAGGCGGGTCTTGAACCCCCCGATCGTACCGACCTCGATGGGCAACAGGTCGAAGAAAAGCGTGCGGTCCGATTCGGTCTCAAGAGACACCATCTCACCGCGGCTCTTGGGGGAGGTCTTGGCGTAGATGTAACTGAGGTTGGACGTTTTTCCGCAGAGGCCAGGACCGTAATACACGATCTTGGCGGCCATCTGCATCGTTGCCCAGTTAAAGAAAACCATTGTATCGAAGCGACCTCAAGCGCCGATTTACGCTAACATAGTGACCATCTACAGTCAATCGGATCAGGAAGTTCCGGCTCTCAAGAGTCGGATGGTACACTGTGACCCTCTTGGGTGCAGCCGCGTCTTTTTTTGACGGAGGCTGCACCCTGCGGAGCGTCGATTTTTTTGATGAATGGACTGAATCTCAGCAGGCGGGAGGGCGCCGTTTTTGAGGCCATCGTGGAGCTCTTTCTCCGCACAGGCCAGCCTGTCGCGTCTCGCGAGGTCTCGGCCAGTAAAGGGCAGCGTTTGTCCCCGGCATCGATACGAGGCGTGATGGCCCGGCTGGAGGAACTGGGACTTTTGACAAGGCCGCACCCCTCGGCCGGTTGTACGCCGACCGATCGAGGCCTGAGATTCCACGTCGACTATTACGTTCGAAATTCCAGGCCATCAGCGGCAGTGCGCCGACGGGTGGAAGCGCGGTTTGGTCAGGCAGAATCGGTTGCATTGGATGATCTGGGTTGGGTTGCGGGCCTCGCAGCCGAACTGACCCGGGAAGCCGGTATCGCGGTGAGGCCGGTCGGAGAAAATCCGGTCTTGGGGAGTCTGGCCCTTGTACCTCTTGGAGGCGGCAGGGTCCTGGCCGTGGTTGTGACGGCCGATCGGTGGGTCGAAAAGAGGGTAGTGTCACTGGAAGAGCAGGGGCTCAAGGGAGACCTTGGCGCCCTTGCTGCCGGTGTTACGCAGCGTTTTTCGGGCCAAGGATTGGGTGCGATCCGAGAGTGTCTGGTGGAGGAATCTCCCCTGTCGATGGGTCTGTCTCCGGAAGAGCGGCAGTTTCTCCAGGAGATCTTCCGGGACCCCGGTGATGGTGAGGTTCAGGTGGCCGGTGCGGAGAATCTGATAGATAACGAGGCATTTTCCGAGGTCAGTCGGATCCGTTCCGTCGTCAAGGTCCTCGAGGATCGGCCGCGTCTTGCGGGCGAGTGGCGGAGAGCTCTCAGGACCACGACGACCCGAGTGTTTATCGGCAGCGAGAGCTCGTTGACCGCTGGTGGGAATCTTGGGATGGTGGCAACGTTGTTCTATCAGGGAGGCCACACGGTCGGGGCCGTCGGTATTGTCGGACCACGGAGGATGCCGTATGGGCAGGTGGTTCCTGTTGTTGAGTGCATTGGAGAAACGCTTTCCGCGTACCTCGCGGCCGGAGACACAGGATGAATCAAATCTGGTTATTGACCGGATTGTTCGGGTGTGGAGCTGAGCATGTTTGATCAGGACGAAATTGAAATGCAGATCGACGAGGATCTCGAGGAAATCGAGATCGAATTCATTGATACCGATGCCCCGGAGGCGGCCCCCGAGGATCTTCCGGTTGAAGGCGGGACCGACGAACCCGAAACGACCGACAATGACGGGTCTTCAGATGTCGAGAAGCTTCAGAAGGAAGTGGACCACCTGAGAGAGATGTACCTGAGGAAACTCGCGGAGTTCGACAACTTTCGGAAGCGGATAGAGCGCGAACGGACGGAAAGGGAGAAGTTGGCTGGACTTGATGTGGTCCAGGATCTGATTCCGGTGATAGACAACTTTGAGCGGGCCCTCGATCACGCTTCAGAATCTTCCCTCGAAGCGCTCGAGCAGGGTGTCGGGATGATCGCCAAACAATTGCTCGATGTCCTCGAGCGGCGTGGGTTGGAGGTCTTTGATCCTGTCGGTGACCTGTTCGATCCCGAGTCTCATGAGGCGATTCAGCGGGTCGAGGATTCCGATTTGCCTCCGGGCACGGTTGCATGGGTTCTGGCCAAGGGCTTCAGGTATGGGGGGCGGCTCTTGAGGCCGGCGATGGTCGGAGTTGTAGCGGGAAGCACAGAAAGGGCTCCATCCTCCGAACCTGATGAGGGGAGTACGCTTTGAGCAAGATCATCGGTATCGACCTGGGAACGACCAACTCGTGTGTGGCTGTAGTGGACGTGACGAAGCCGGTGGTGATTCCAAACCGCGAAGGATCGAGAACGACTCCCTCCGTCGTGGCGTTCACCGGGTCCGGCGATCGCCTGGTCGGCCAGATCGCCCGACGGCAGGCGATGACCAACCCCGAGAATACCGCTTACGCCGTCAAGCGCCTGATCGGAAGGCGGTTCGACGCCGAGGAAGTCAAGTGGGCCAGGGGCCTCGTGCCTTATGTCATCTCCGAATCGGATAATGGCGACGCATGGGTTCAGATCCGAGACCGGAGTCTGAGCCCGGAAGAGATTTCGGCACTGATTCTGCGCGAGATCAAGGAGTTCGCGGAGGAATTCGTCGGGGAAGACGTCACCCAGGCGATCATCACGGTTCCTGCCTATTTCGACGACTCCCAGCGCCAGGCGACCAAAGATGCCGGCGCCATCGCGGGTCTTGAGGTTCTTCGGATCATCAACGAGCCGACGGCCGCATCGCTGGCCTACGGGTTCGGCAAGGAGAAGAACGAGACGATCGCGGTCTATGACCTCGGTGGGGGCACGTTCGACATCTCGATTCTCGATATCGGGGACGGTATCCTCGAAGTCAAGTCGACTGCCGGCGATACCTTTCTCGGTGGAGAAGATTTCGATGCTCGGATCATGGAATTCCTGCTCTCCCAATTCCGGGAGGAGACCGGCATCGACATGTCCGAGGATACGATGGCGATGCAGAGAATCAAGGAGGCCGCCGAGAGCGCCAAGTGCGAGTTGTCGACGGCCGAGTTCATGGATATTTCCTTGCCCTTCATCGCGGCCGACCATACCGGTCCGAAGCACCTTCAGGTCCGTGTGACCCGCAGCCAGTTGGAGGAATTGGTCAAGGACCTGGTCGAGAGGTCTCTCGAACCCTGCCGAAACGCCTTGGAGGCGGCCCGCCTTGAGGTTGAGGATATTGACCAGGTGATCCTGGTCGGGGGCCAGACCCGGATGCCGCTGGTCATTGAAATGGTCAGCGAGTTCTTCGGGAGAACGCCTTGCCAGGACATCAACCCGGACGAGGTGGTCGGCATTGGGGCGGCAATTCAGGGTGGAATTCTCAAGGGTGAGGTCAAGGACCTGATCCTGCTTGACGTGACTCCGCTCTCCCTCGGCATCGAGACCCATGGAGGCCTCTTTACCAAGATCATTGAGAGGAATTCGACAATCCCGACCAAGAAGTCCATGGTCTTCACGACGGTCGCCGACAATCAGACAACGGTTGAGGTCCACGTGCTCCAGGGCGAACGAGGTATCGCCAATGAAAACCGTTCTCTGGGCCGGTTCGACCTGGTCGGCGTTCCTCCGGCGCCCAGGGGCGTGCCTCAGATCGAGGTGACATTCTCCATTGACTCCAACGGGATTGTCGAGGTGGGTGCTCAGGATCTGGCGACCGGACGAGAGCAGAGCATCGAGGTCAATCCGGCAGGAGGCCTGTCCAAGGTTGAAATCGACGGTTTGATCGCCGAAGCGGACAAGTATCGGGTCGATGACCATGACCGGCGGGAAATCCGTCAACTTCAGAACCGGCTGGAAGGACTCCTGTACACCAATGAGCGGGTGGTCCGGGAGTTCGGCGGCAGCCTGTCGCCGGAGGACAGGGATGACGTGAGGTCGACCCTGCACCGAGCCCGAAAAGCAATGACCAGTGAAGAGCGTTCGGTCCTCGAAGAGGCAATTTTTGCCGTTCAGGATGCGTCTCGGGTTCTGACCGAAGTGATCATGATGGATCCGATGACGGCCCTGGGGATGGCCAACATCGCCGCATCCCAGGATGAGCCCGAGAAAGAATCGAAAAATTAGGGTGAAGTAGGAACACATGGTGACAACGAAGGACTATTACGAGATCCTCGGCGTGGAGCGGGAGGCTTCGGTCGATGAGATCAAGAAGGCTTACCGCCGTCTGGCGGTCCAATTTCATCCAGACAAAAACCCTGGTGACGGCGTTGCCGAGGAACGGTTCAAGGAGGCGTCCGAGGCCTACGCCGTGCTCTCGGATCCGGAGAAGCGGAGTCAGTTCGACCGCTTCGGGCACCGGGGCGCCGGGCAGGATTTCTCGGGCTTTGACCCGACCGCATTTGGTGATTTTTCGGACATCCTGGGTGATCTCTTCGGCTTCGGGTTTGGAGACATCTTCGGTCAGCGGGGCCGGAGCCGTCAGGGTCCTCGGCGAGGGCGAGACCTTCAGTACACGCTTCGCCTGACCCTGGAGGAAGCTGCGACCGGGACGGAAAAAACCGTCAGGATTCCCCGCCAGGAGCCCTGCAATGCCTGCGATGGCAGCGGAGCCGAGCCGGGGACTTCGCCGGAAACCTGCTCGACCTGCCGTGGCGCCGGGCAGGTGATGTTCCAGCGAGGCTTCCTGTCGGTGGCGCAGACGTGTCCTGCCTGCCAGGGCGGCGGCCGGATCAACTCTTCGCCTTGTGGTCAATGCAATGGGCAGGGGCAGAAGGAAGTCGAGGCCACGCTTCGGGTGACGGTTCCGGCCGGCATCGACAACGGCATGAGGTTGCGGCTGGCGGGCGAAGGTGAAGGTGGGCGTCAGGGTGGACCCGCCGGCTCACTGTTCGTCGTCATGGCTGTCGAGCCGCACGAGTTGTTCGAACGCGAGGGGTCGCGCCTGCACCTTGAGCTGCCGGTCTCGGTATTCCAGGTCATTCTTGGAGCAGAGGTTCCGATCACCACGATTCTCGGTGAGGATCAGGTGGTTTCCGTCGCGGCTGGAACCCAGCCCGGAGATGTTGTTCGGGTCAAGGGTGCAGGCATGCCTGAGGTGGACAGAGGCCGCAGGGGTGACCTCTTTGTTCACCTCAAGGTTGTTGTGCCGAGCAAACTGAATGCCGATCAGCGGGTCCTGGTCGAGGAGGCCGCACGAGTCGTCGGCGACGTTGTCGACTCCGAACGGCACGATGGTCTTTTCGAGAAACTGAAGAGAGCTCTGGGTGGTGAATGACCACCTTTCCCAGGGCATCCCGGCGCCGGCCGACGCGACGTTAAGAGTACGGTTCGATATCAAGTCCGAGCTGGAAGATGATCTCGCTGGGATCTTGACCCAACACAAGACGCTGGGCGCCTCGTTGGAGGGCAGGGCTGACGGCAGCTTGAGCGTCGACGTGTTCCTCCGATCGGACGACGGTCGGTTGATTCCGGATCTGGTCCAGGCGCTACAGACGATTGGTGTCCGAAAGACCGAGATTGGATCACAGGCGGCCGAGGATTGGTTGGCGGCCTACCGAACGCATGTACGTCCCTTCAGGGTTGGCACCAACTGGTGGATCGACCCCCATCCCGAAAGTCCGACCCCGGCCCCGGAGGGATTGAGGCGGTTGGTGATTGAGCCTCGCATGGCGTTCGGAACGGGGTCGCACCAGTCGACCGCGCTGGTGCTGATGGAGTTGGAGCGGCGTCCGCCGGAGGGGCTGAAAGTGTTGGATGTCGGCACCGGTTCCGGGGTTCTGGCGCTTGCGGCCCAGAGACTCGGCGCCTCTTGGGCGGTAGGTTTTGACCTGGATGCCGAGGCCGTGATGGTGGCTCGCCAGATTGTCAGGGATCAGGATTTTCCCTGTGGTCCGGCCTATTTTGCGGGGACTCATTCCGCCCTTGGAAATGCAGTCTTCGACCTGATCCTCTGCAATATGATTTCGGAGCACTTCCTGCCGATGGCGGGGTCGCTGAGGGAGGTGTTGTCGGCACAGGGCTCTGTGGTCTTCTCCGGTGTCCTCGAAACGGAGGCGGCGGAAGTCAGTGCTGCGTTGGGGGCCTCTGGCTATCGTGTGCTTTCGACAAGGGCTTTGCACGAGTGGGTGGCCTTCAGGGTGACACATGCGGACTGACCCGGCGGAACCGGGTCGCCATCAGCTGTCAGCTATCAGCTCTCAGTACAGCCGCGTTCAGGAATCAAGAAGCAGCGATAAAGAAAGAAGCAAGAAGGGCCGCTGGGACTGTGTCCGGGAGCGCGGGGCTCCCGCCCCGCATTGTGGCGACCCGAAATCTGCAGGAAGCCGGTGAGAGATGAGGGTTGATCCCTGGTTGCTGGTTCCGGAAGGGGTGCTGGTTGGCGGCTGTGAGATTGCCCTGGACCCGGAGGAGGCCCGCCACGCATCCGGTTCGCTGAGGCTCCGTGCGGGGAGCCGTGTCGTCCTGACCGACGGAGTGGGGTCGGTGACGGGCGCAGAACTCACCCGGTGCGTACGATCGGATGTCAGCGCCGTTGTCGACGAGGTCGTCACCATGGTCCAGCCCTTGCCGGGCCCAACAGTTGCCTTGGGAGTTCTGCATACCAAGGCGATGGATTGGGCAGTTCAGAAGGCCGTTGAGGTCGGTGCAGCTTCATTTGTGCCCTTGTTGTGTGACCGATCCCAGGGGTCTCGTCAAAGGGCGGCGGAGCGTGTGGGCCACTGGCGCCGGATTGCCCTTCAGGCCCTCAAACAGTGCCGCAGGCCCTGGATGATGCAGGTCGACAGCCCCCTGACGATGGCGGAGGTCCTTGGTGGTCGATTGTCGCCTGGAATGGTGGCTGCGCCGGAGGGTTTGACCGACGTGTCCGGTCTGTCCCCTCAGTGGATGACGCTGCTGGTCGGCCCCGAGGGTGGCCTGACGCCCCGCGAGCGCGTTTCTCTCAAGGAGGCCGGTTGGTCAAGCCTGGCTCTGGGCCCCCATGTCCTCAGGGCTGAAACCGCTGCAATAGTCGGTGCAGCCCTCCTGACGATGAGGCTGCAAGCTGACAGCTGAGGCGCTTGCAAAAACACGGGATTCGCCAAAAATGCAGAAAAGCAGTTTGTTGGGACTGCCTGTGGGAGCGCGGACGTCCACGTCCGCATCGTGACGATCGGGTTTTTGCAAAAGGCTCAGCTGAG
>JBDLIO010000013.1:0-12790 GCA_039714865.1 Acidobacteriota bacterium
CGGCCGCACGGTTGGCCAGACGCGCCAGGATGGGCCTGATCCTCTTGCCGCCTCCAAGCACGGCGTGACGCATCGCCCGATGCAACCGGTTCGGCCATCGATCCTCGCCCGGCAACAGTCCGCACAGGGCTCGTTCCACAGCCTGCCGTTCGGAGTCGAGAATCCCGTTCACGAGGTTTCAATCTCCATCTCTTCAGTGGTGCCATCCTCCAGGAGTCTGGTGACTCGCTGCTCGACTCGTTCCAGCCTCGAGCGGCATTTCCCGGCCAGACTCATCCCCTGCTCGAAGAGGTCCAGGGCCTCTTCCAAACCCACCGTGTCGTCCTCCAGTCGGCCGACGATGTCCTCCAACCGCTCCAGCTGATCTTCGAACCTCTCATCGGCTTCCACCGGTTCCGTTTTCGCCGTCTTCGTCACTATGAACCTCCATTTTCAAAAAGTGAGCCCTGCTTCGAAGAGTCGGGCGCTGCGCTTTGGCCCGACGAGCCGGCGTCGCCCCGTCGTTTGACGACCAACGACCGGACGCTCCCTTGGGCCAGGGTCGTCACCAATGCCTCTCCACCGCGAAGGCGACCGGCATCCTTGAGGGGCTTGGTGCGGCCTTCGAGGGTGGTGATCGAGTAACCACGATCGAGGACACGGCGAGGCGAAAGGTGCTGCAACGCCCTTTCCTTCGCTTCGACGGCGGTCCGGGTCCGGTCGACATGTCCGTGGATCAGCGTCACCAATTGCTCGGTCCGGCTGCCGATCAGGCGACGATGGCCTCCGGCAGCAATCAGTCCCGGCAGGCGCCGCAACACGGCCTCGGCACGGAGGAGCCGGTGTCCGGCAGCCCTTTTGAGGTCCTCCAACAGCATGGGGAGACGATCGGCCGCCGCAAGGCGAAGTTTGGCGACCTCGACCCGATGAGGCACCCTTGCAAGACCCGCCGACCCCTCGGCCGCCGCCAATCGGGCTCGAGCCCCTTGCAGATGGCGCCTGAGTTCCCAGCCTAAACGAACACGCGCATCCTCCGCGCGCCCCTCACTCTCTTCCAGTTGCGTCACGAGGATTTCCGCCGCCTGCGTCGGTGTTGCCGCCCGGACATCGGCCGTGAAATCCGCAATGGTGAAATCCACCTCATGTCCGACGCCGGACACCACCGGCACCGGGCACGCGGCTATGGCGCGGGCGACCTGCTCTTCATTGAAGGCCCACAAATCCTCCAACGAACCCCCGCCCCGTCCCACGATCACCACGTCGACCAGGGCCGAGCCCCCCAACCGGGCCAGGGCGACTGCCACTTCCTCAGCGGCATCCCTGCCCTGCACCGTCGCCGGGGCGACGACGACTTCAATATTGGGGTGCCTCCGGAGGACCTTCAGCATGTCCCTCAACGCCGCCCCGGAAGCCGAGGTGACGATGCCGACTCTCTGCGGAACCAACGGCAACGGTCGTTTGCGTTCCACGGCGAAAAGACCCTCCGCCTCCAGTCGTCGTTTCATCTGCTCAAAGGCCAACTGCAAGGCGCCCAACCCTTGGGGCTCGATCTTTGTGACGACCAATTGGAACCGGCCTCGGGCCCGGTATACGGTCAGACTCCCCGTGACCTGTACCGCGAGTCCGTCTTCGAGGTCGAAACGTAACCTCTTCGCAGCCGAGGCCCAGGCGACACAGTCCAGTTGGGCCTCCCCTTCCTTGAGGGAGAAATACAGGTGACCTCGAGCGGACCGGTTGGCGCTTGTGATTTCACCCTCAACGGTCAGTCCGGAGAAACCGCTGTCGAGCAGGGCATTGACCTCGTCGATCAACGCACCGACCGTCCAAACTCGATCTCTCATCGTTTCTCCAACGCCGCCGGCACGGCCAAGACAAACAGCGTCACAATCCAGATTTCGGAGTCCCCCCAGTTGTACTCGAAAAGCCCAGCTACGGTCAGGCCGACTACTGCCAGGAGGCACGAAGCCAGCGCGGACTCCGCAGGGTGCTCCGGGTCTTTCAATCCCCGAACCACGGACACCCCGAAGATGATCAGCAGCAGTCCATACATGGCCAGGGCCGGCAGGCCTCGCTCCGCCGCAATGTGGACCGGATTGCAGTGCAAGTGGCTGACCGCGTCACGGACCGCGCCCGGCCGGCGGTAGCCCGGATAGAGTTCTTTGACCATGTCGGGACCGACGCCGACCCACGGATGATCCGTCACCATCGCCGCTCCAGCCTCGATCATGGCAATCCGATCCCGGTTGGCAGGCTGTTCGAGGTCTGTGATCGAAATCACTCGATCTCTGACCGCCGACGGCAGGACAGCGACTGCCACCACAACCACCAGTGGGATCGCGAGCATCGTCCGGGAACGCCACACCATTGCGGCCAGTCCCAACGCCACCGCAATGCCGACCCAGGCGTTTCGGGTCAGGGACAGTGAAAGCACCACCGCGTGCAGCCCCAAAATGGGAAGGATCCACCTCAAACGCCTCGGTTCCTTTCCTTTCAACACCTCACCAACCAGAATCAAAACCACCGCCATCGTCCAGCCGGCAAAAGTCATGTAATGGCTGAACACGCCGGGCACTCTGTGCTCCAGATCGACACCGAAAACGACGATCTGGCCCAGCGCAACCACCGAAGACAATGCCGACGAGACCGCGATCAGGCCCAAGAACCGGCCCCATCGGCCCGGGTTCAAGATGGAGACAACCATCGGGACCATTATCAGAGTCAGGAGGTTGTCCAGCGCCAACCAGCTCAGGGAGAGGTTGTCGGAGAATGCCGCCGAAACAAATGACCACAGAACCCATCCCATTATCGGGATGAAGATCGGATGCCACACCACCTTTGCCCGGCCTCGGCCCAACGCCGCCAACCACAAGAGAAATCCCAGGCCCAAGACAAAATTCGACGCGGCGATCAGGAGGCTGACCGCCACGCCTACCAGGAGAAGTCCGGCCGCCGCAGACTCAAGAGGTGGCGGACTGAATATCCTCAAGAGTCAGTGCCTCGTCAACCAACATCACTGGAATATCGGACACGACCGGATACACACGCCCGGCGGGCGATAACAGCCCGACTTCAACAACGGGTTCTTCGTCCTTGAACTGTGCCCGGTACCGATCAACCAACGACTCCCGGATCGCAGGTGGGAGGTCGATCACCTCCAACGGGGTTTTGTCCACCGGACAGACCAGAATTTCCAGCAATTTGGGATCGACAGCCATGGCGGAGCTCCTTTTCCAGAGCATTCTACTCGGTCTTGCAAAACAACGCCCCGCCGGCCGGCGGGGCGTTGTGTCGAGTTCTGTTTAACTACACAATCGGTTTCGACAGATCATCATCGTCACCCAGATCCCTCCGGACCTTTTGCAGGTGCTCCTGCAACAGATCATCGGTCTCCGCGCGTGCTTCCTCGAGATGACCCGGATGCTCGTGTTTGTACAATTCTTCCGACATCGTGCCGTTGATCCACGCCGGATTCATCGGATAGACCTCGGGATTGAACATCACGCCATACATGTGCCAGATCAGGATCGCCAGACTGGCCAGCCAGGCTTCCCAGAAATGAACAACTACCGCCACGTCGAAGACCTCACGGCCGAAGAAGGCACTGAAGAAGTTGTCGAACCACAGGAGAAGTCCAGTGACGGCCATAACGATCGTGCCCCAGATCAGGGCCCAGTACTCGGCCTTCTCCGCATAGTTGAATCTCTGTGTACAACCTGCGGAATGGCCCTTGCCGATGAAACTCAGCATCTTGTTGAAGAAGAAGTGCACGTCGGCCATTGTCGGCAACATATCCTTGACGAATTTCCTGCCCCTCGCAGTGAAACAGTAGAACAGATGCCAGAAGGATCCGATCGTCATGATGACCGCTGCGACGCGGTGGACCGTGCCCCGCATGGCGAAGCCGCCCTCCCATCCGAAGAAGAACTTGGCCATGTAACTCTGGTGGTAGGTCAGGGAGAACCCCGAAACCACCAGGACGATGAAACTGACCATCAAGAGGGTGTGTTGCCAGACCTCGTCCATGCGCATACGGCGCACGCGCGGTCTGCGTGCCAACATCGCGCGAACTCGGCTGATGTAGTCCAGAGCGTTATGGAGGAACATGCCGCCGATGACGACGATGATCAACAGGATGTACAGCTTCTGCACCCACTGGGCGATCGGCGTCCGCTTTTGAAGATCACCCACTCCGTGAATCGGGCTCTGGGCAATCGTGTCCGTGATCTTGGGGTGGCACTCGCCGCAGGTCTGTTTCAAGTTGGCGGTATTGACCGACGAGGCGGGATCCGAGCTGGGCAGAATGCGGTGGGCCCCGTGGCACGAAGCACAGTTGGCAACACTGGAATCGCCTTCGCCGGATTTCAAGCCGTGGTAGGTGTCGATGAAGTAGGCCTCCCGGGCGCCCTCCATGCCATACCTCTCGTTGAGGACCATCGCGTTATGGCAGCGGGCGCAAGTTTGCTGGGCGACCTCGGCCTTGGACACCGGCGAGTTGGGATCAGCGGCGGAGAGAATGCCATGCTCGCCGTGGCAGTCGGTGCAGACCGGCGAGCCCGCAACACCACTCTTGACCAGCTTGCCGTGGATTCCGTCCCAATAATCCTGCGTGATTGCCTTGTGGCACTGGCCGCAGGTCTCCGGGATGTTCTCATGAGAAATCGCACTCTCGGGATAGTTGGGGGCCAGGATCTTGTGGGCCGAGCCGGCAATGCCGTGGCAGTCGACGCAATCGGCAGCAGCGTAGGCGCCACCGGTACCGACTTTGCCGTGAACACTGGCTTCATACATCTCCACCGGATGGTCGTACAGGGTCTCGTACTTGGTCGTAATATCCAGATTCTCGTGGCACGACCCGCAGGTATCACGCAAATTGGCCGGGTGGACCCTTGAAAGGGCAGCCGAGGACGGCAGGATGTCATGCGATCCGTGGCAGTCCGAGCAATGCGGAATATCCTCGCAGGTTCCGATCGCGGCGCGACCATGCGCCTGATACTGCTCAGAAGCGTCTTCGTGACACGTTCGGCAACCCTCACACCCGACGTAGAAGGGCTCATCAAGTTCCTTGTGGGGGATCGTGTCCTGGTGCTGGTGACAGTCCAGACACTCCATGCCTTCGTGAACAGAGTGGTTCAGGTCATCGTCGAACGACGATCCATGTTCGCTGGCCTCGTGGCAGTCACCACACATCGAGGAATCGATCGGCTCATAGTCCTCGTCCGCCGCGGCGTGCGACGGTACTGCCAGGAGCATTACCGGAACGAGTAGCGCCAGTGCAAGGATCACAATCCGTTGACCGGCGGAAAACCTCAGACTTTCAAGAGAAGATGACATAGTCATGACAGACCCTCCGGTCGCTATTGTGCGCCATTTCACAAATTCGTCAAGTGGTAAATCTTTTGTTTTCAATGATTCTATGATTGAAAGAATATTCAAGTGGAAAATCTCAACACCAGAAGCGTTGGGAATTTCAACATTCTCCTCGACTGCACCGGCGCCGACCCCCTACCTTTTTGACCCCTTTGACCTATTCGACCTCTTTGACCCCTTCGACACTTTGACCCTTTGACTCTTCGACCCATTCTTGCGCCCACGCCAACCGATAGGCCTCACTGAGAAAAACGACTCGACGGACGTAAGTGTAGGTCTCCGGAATTGGGATGCCCTCGGTGAATTGCCGGGGCTCGGGCCATCTTTTCCACCAGCGACGAATTCGGCTTTCCCCGGCGTTGTAGGCTGCCAGCGCAGGCTCGATCTCCCGGAAGACCTCGATCAGGCGGGACAGCTCCCTGGCACCCAGGCGGAGGTTGATCGCCGGGTCGTAGAGATCCGGCGTCCGTCCCAGACCCAGCGCGACCGCATGTCCTCGGGCCGTCCCCGGCATCAACTGCACAACTCCGCGTGCGCCGGCCGGAGACCGGGCCCTGGCGTTGAAGATGCTCTCTTGGCGCGCCAGCCCGGCCAGAAGCCAGGGCTGAAGACCGAACTCGTGGGCTGCGGCCTTCAATTCGTTCGTCCACCTCAAAGGCAGATAGGCTTTGACGACGTTCTCCGAAACCCTGTGCATTGCCGGACCGCCAAGATCGGCAAAGCCCCGCCGCAACCCGCGAATGGCCAGATCCGGTCGGCCGCGACCCTCCTCGAACGCCGCTGCAACCAGCGCCTCGCCGGGCTGGACCGCTCGCACTGCCACCAAACGACGCCATTCCTTGGAGGCCAGCTCTTGCTCTCCAAGATCCACGAGCCAGGCGACGGTCGGAGGGGGTTCAACGCCATCGAGCGGCGACGGCAGATCGATACTTGGCGGCCCGGTCTGCCCGATGGCGTCCAGCGACCACCGGGCATAGAGGTCAGGAATGGCGATTGTCGCAAGGTCGGCCAATACCTCCCGGTCGACCTCGGGTCCCTCCGTTGCCGTCGCAAACCGCAGGCATCGCCTCTGGTCTTTCAGGCTCGAGGTCAGGCTCTCGAGAGCTCCACCGAAGCGGCCGGACCGGGCCAGGGCAATACCCAGGCGACGCCCCAGCCACGAACGGCGAGGACCCTGCCAGTTGATGTCGGCCAGAGAATGCCACGCCGCCAGCGCCGGTTCGAGCCGGGCGGCCTCGGTCCCGCACTCAAGCTGAAACTCCAAGGCCGGTGAGCTGCCGCCGCCCGTCAGCGAGACCGCCCTTTGGGCCGCCGCCAGACATTTCCCGAATGCCTCGGCGGCAGTCGGCCCCGGATAGCGGGACCACCCGCGTCGACGCCAACTCGACGCCCGCACCAAAGCCTCGTCACCGTCGCACCGGGACAGTGGCGGCAAGACCCTGAGCGCCGCCGAAGTCGACCCACGCTGCAATTCACAGCGGGCCAGCTCCAGACGTCGGCGCCCCTCCAGGCGGCCACGGGCTCGGAGAGACCGCAACTCGGCCGCGCCCCTGGCCGGGTGTCCGGCCTCCCTCCAGGCAACACCACGGGCGACCCTGTCCTCAAGGCCCAGAGCGGCTACAACGGTCTTCTCCAGAGAGGGTGCCTCTCGCCGGAGAACGGCGGGCGCCACCACCGCCAGGCGCGCCGCTGCAACGTCACGTACATTCACATCAGACCACGTAAGGCGCAGCACATCGGCCCGGACGACGCCGCTCGCACTGACACCGGCCAAGGTTTCTGATGCCGCCTCCAGCTGACCTTCGGCCACGAGTGCTCGCGCAAGAGCCAGCCTGGCACGGTCCCCGAGATCGGGTGGTGGATTCTGATCGAGGTAGTCCGTCCACACCGAAGATGAAACCTGTCCCCGCTCGAGAGCGTGCAACCACTCCTCGAAACGCAATTGCTCCAATTCCGACCCGACGCCTGCCCGACCGAACGCCTCGGCCGCGGCCTCCGGGCTGCCATGCCGCAACGCCAGACCCATTTTGATCGCTTCCAGTCGGGACGCTCGATCGACGTCGGTGGGGGAGAGCGCCGACCCCTGGCCGCACGCGGCACTCCCCAGAGTCAACATGAGGATCAACCCCAGGCGTATCACAGATGACCCGCAGAGCATTTTTTGTGGATGAGCCCGGTGCCTCTTCCTTCGAAGTCGGACGTTGAACCGTTGATATTGGACGTTCTGAAGGCTCCGGCGATTCTACGGACCCTACCCTCCCAGCGCGTCCTCGTCTCCGTCAGCGAGAATACGGATCATCTCGTCCCTGAAGTAGTCCGCCTCCGCCCGAATGTCGTCGGCGATCCGCCTGTTGTACATCTCCCGAGACCGGCCAATATCATCCTGGAGCCGTTGGTAGAGGTCCTTCCCGGCACGCCCCCGCTCGACCTCTTCTTCGTTGTAGAGCTTGATCTCGGAGATCAGCAGACGGGCAAACCGTCGAGCCTCTTCGTGCCGGGCCTGGTCCTCGGTCGAACGACCCGCCTCGGTCGGCTCCTCGGCAACCGGCTCCAGCGGTGGCGGTGGCACAACCGCCGGGGACGGAGGCGGTACGACCTCAGCCGATGTCGGCATATCCTCGGGTTCCGGCTCGGGTTCGGGTTCCGGCTCGGGTTCGGGTTCCGGCTCGGGTTCCGGCTCGGGTTCCGGCTCCGGCTCAGGTTCCGGCTCCGGCTCAGGTTCCGGTTCCGGCTCAGGTTCCGGCGCCTCCTCGATCAGCTCAGGCGCCACTTCGACCCGCATGGTTGCAGACGGATCGTAATCCTGAATTGCCGGTCCGGGGGGCTCAGCCTCGGGCACTGTCTCATCCAGGGTCTCAACCTCGGCCGTCTCGGCGTCCGGTTCAGCGTCTTCAGGTTCGAACGCCTCCTCCGGCGCGGCCTCCAGACTCAGCGGTTCGGCAACCATCGGAGACGGCACCTCCTGCCGAGCGTGAAGGGTGTCGATCATCCAACACGCGACGGCAACCAAGGCCTGCGCGGCCTCAGGGTCCCAGGGACCGTCCGCCCCATCGTCGAGATACAGGCAGCCCATCAACTGGCCCCGGAGGCAGACAGGAACCAACAGGGCGTGACTCGGCAGCCCTTCTCCCGCCAGCCATCCCCTGAAGATCTCGTCGTCTTCCACCTGGAATTGGATCGGCCGCGACTTCGATACGAGGTTATGAAGAGCCGGAGATGCCGGCACGGTCGTCTGCCATTGACGTAAAGCTTCACCGTCAGCAAAGCCAATTCCGCTCCAGGCGCTGACTTCTCCGCCTCGAATGACCATCACAACAGCCCTGGCAACCGAATCACACAACGCGGGAAGCAACCCCTTCAAGAGTTCCGACTGAGAGCGGGCCTGATCCAAATTCCTCAGGAGTTCGAGGGGTGGGGCACTCACCTGAACCTCGGCCTGCCCTTCGGCCGGAACCTCGGCAAGACGCTGTTGGGCCTGCTCCAGTTCCCGGGCTACGCCGGCCTTCTCCTCCTCCAGCACAAGCACTCGACCGTGCAGCTCCTCAACGGCCTTCCTGAGATCAGAGGCCGGAAACAACTCTCCCGCCTCATCAGCCATGGTCTCCCGGACGGAGGCGGTCGCCTCTTCGACCAGTTGGCTCAATCGTTCGGCGATCGTCTCCACTCGCCCTTCAATCGCGGTCCTGCCATGGTCCTGGGTCTTTTTCAGATGCTCGAGGATGGTGTCGAATGAGTCCATGACGCCTCCGTTCGGTTCGTTTTTTGACACTTCATTATCACTGTGTTTTCAACGTTCCGTCAAGGATCAACCCTGCTTCCCAAAATCCATCCGCCCAACATTGCCACAAGGCGGCATTTCTGTTAGGTTCGCACTGAAGGGGGAAGGCATGAAGAGCATTCGTTTCCTAACGGTTTTCCTGGTGTTCGCGGCATTGACCGGATTGACCCTCAGCTGCA
Source organism: Acidobacteriota bacterium (assembly GCA_039714865.1). Classification (GTDB taxonomy): domain Bacteria; phylum Acidobacteriota; class Thermoanaerobaculia; order Thermoanaerobaculales; family Sulfomarinibacteraceae; genus DAOWGJ01. The sequence continues at coordinate 9,304 of JBDLIO010000013.1, forward strand.
ACAGCGGCCCATCGGAGGAAGAGCTGGCCTTGGCCGGCCTTCAAGACCAGTTGGTCATCATCAATCAGACCTATGTGGAGTTGCAAGCGCTCCGCTCGGAGATCGATACGGCTAAGGCAACCTCGGCCGAGATCGAGGCCATCTCCGAGAGGAAGCGTACCGATGAGCAAAAGGTGCAATTGGAAGAGCTCGGCCTCAAGCTGCCTGAGCTGGAACCCAAAGCCGAGGAGATCTACGACACTCTCCAAGCACACCTTGCCGATTTTCTGACCGTCGGCTTGAATGATTATCCGCAGTCTGCCCAGACCGCCGAAGCATTACAGATCTACTCCGACGAAGCGATGATCATCGCTGACGACACCGTTGCCAAGTCCGGTGATTACAAGAAGGCGATCGACCAGTTGGCCGGAGCCAAGGGTTACTACGAAGCGATCGAGGTGCCGGTCTACCCTGCGCTTGAAGAGAAGATCGCATCGCTTCAGGACTGGCGTTTCGTTACCCAGGAACGTTTCGACGCTTTGACCAAGGGCATGACAATGGATGAGGTCAAGGCTGTCGTCGGGGTTCCCTACCATGCCAACATCCAAGAAGACGAAAAACGCGGTGTTCAGACCTGGCTTTACAAAAAGCAGGGCGGCGGCGCGGCCGCGATCTATATCAAAATCAAGACCGGCAAGATGTACTCGACCAACTGGGACGCCATCAAGACCAAGGTCGTCACCGACTGACGAAGCCTGAGCAGAAGCAAAAAGGGCGCCGGAAGGCGCCCTTTTTGCTTCTGCTTGAGTGGACATCGTGGGCACGGGTGGACGTGGTGGACTCAGTGGGCTGTCCACCGTGTCCACCTTTCACCGACCTCACCCGGGTTTCCCCCTCCTTGACCCTCACCGCCGCCATGGTCTATACTGTTGCCTCAAGCGAGGTGCGCCTCAAGCGCCCAAAATTCGCGACGGAGGGGGTGATTTCATGCCAACAGGTGTTGTAGTACGCGACAACGAGTCCTTCGAACAGGCTCTGCGCCGATTCAAGCGCAAGTGCGAGAAGGCCGGCATCCTCTCCGAAGTCAAGCGACGACGTTTTTACGAGAAACCCTCGGAACTCCGAAAACGTGCGCTGATCCAAGCCCGAAAGAAGATGCTTCGCAAGATGGCCAAGCAACGACGAGCAGGCATGCTCTAGCGCTCGGTCATGGTGTCTTCGACAGCTTCGGAGCTGGACTTTGACACGGTCCTAAAACTCGTTGCGGCCCACGCCAGAACACGCGTGGGCCGTTTTTTTGTCACCGACGCTCCGACCCTCCCCGACAGACATCAGGCCCTTGAATACGCGGAAATGACCCGTGAATTGTCCGCCTTGCTGGACGATGGCGAACGACTGCCTTTGGCCGGCATCGACGAAGCTGTCCAGTGGCTCGAACCCGAGGCCACCATTCCGATCGAACCCGCCGATCTGCTGGTCCTCCTGGGCCTGGCGCGAAGGACAGCCTCCGTCCGCCGCAAGCTCTCGGCTGCCCCGGAAGCCCTGACCCATTTGAAGGCGATGGGGCAAGACCTCCCGGATACCGAGGAGTTGGTCGCGTGGGCGGCCCCCCGGCTGGGGCGGGACGGACGGGTTCCCGATGACGCATCCCCCGAACTCGGCCGCGTTCGCCGCGCGATCACCCGCATTCGCCAGCATCTGGTGGCCGAACTGGAGACAATCCGCCGTCGTCATCCCGGTGTCACCACCGACGCCCCCCCGACACTGCGTCGTGACCGCTATTGCCTTCCCGTCAAGGCCTCGGCACGCGCACAACTTCCAGGCCTGGTCTTGGACAGTTCCGGCACCGGGGTGACCGCATTCGTCGAACCCTTCGGCGTCGTCGACCTCAACAACGACCTGACAGACGCCACGGCCAAGGAACGTCGGGAGGTCCAGCGTATTCTCGCCGAGGTCGCGGCCGCCTTCGGAGCAATCAAGTCCGATCTGGCCGAAGCGGTTCAAACGCTCGGCCGTATCGACGCCGTCCAGGCACGTTTGCTCTTCGGTCGTCTGATCAACGGTCTGCTCCTGGAACCGGGCGGCGGAACGGCGTTGGCCCTCAACCAGGCCAGGCACCCCTTGTTGGATGAGCGCCTTCAGGCCTTGCGAACAGAGATTCTGGGCGAACAAACGCGGAGCGGACGGATTCAGTCCGTCGTGCCTTTGGATTTCGAGTTTCCGGACGACTCGGTGACCCTGTTGATCTCCGGCCCCAACGCAGGCGGCAAGACCATCGTTCTGAAAACGATCGGTCTGATGGTCTTGATGTGCTACCACGGCATTCCGATTCCCGTCTCACCGGGGTCAACGGTGCCCTGGTTTGACCACGTCTGGTGCCGCATCGGCGACGACCAGGATGTCTCGGCCGATCTGTCGACTTTCTCCGGCGCCATGGCCACCACGGCCCAATTGTTCGAAGAGGCAGGTCCAGCCTCCCTGGTGATCTACGACGAACTGGGCAGCGGCACGGACCCCCTTGAGGGCGCTGCCCTGGGTTGTGCGGTATTGCAGGCGTTGACCGGCAGGGGTTGCCGGACGGTGGCCACCACCCATCTGGCCTCGATCGCCCTGGCGGCCTCATCGGCAGATGGCATGGACAACGCCGCCATGGAATTCGACGAGGCCCGCGGGCGACCGACCTACACCATTCGCATGGGACGGCCCGGGCGCTCTCGCGGCCTGGAGATTGCCGCCGCGATGGGCCTTCCGCCCTCGGTCATCGACCACGCCCGGGATCTCCTGGGGGGACACCACCTGGAGTTGGACCGCCGGCTTGAAAGGCTGGAGGAGCTGGAGGGAGAACTGATCAACGAAAAAATCGCCCTCAGTCGCGAGAAAGCCGCAGCAACAGCAGCGGGCGCCCGCGCCGACGACGAACGACGGAAGTTCGAAGAGCAGCGACAGGAGTTGCCCTCCCTCCTGGAAGATGAACGCAACCGACTGCGAGACCGTGCCAAGTCCAGGCTCAACAAGGCTCTGGCCAAGCTTGATACTGCCACCGAAGAGCACCGTCACATTGGAAGAAAGGCACGGCAGAACATCAGGGATGAGGCCCTGGACCTCGGCACGGCGGCAAACGGGGAACCGGCGCCGGCCCCCGGCCACCTCGAGCCGGGAATGACGGTCCGGCTCCGATCCCTGGGCGCAGAAGGCGTGTTGCAGGAACTCCGGGATGGACAGGCACGCGTCATCGTCGGCAGCAAACGGCTCTGGGTCGCGGCAGGCGATATCGAGGCTGCCCGGAAACCGCCGGCACAGAAAAAATCCGAGACAGTCCGCCTCGAAATGGAGGATCGGGAAGCGCCGGAGCTGATCCTCCTGGGCCTCGATGCCGAAGAGGCCCGCGAACGGGTCGAACGGTATCTCGATCGAGCGCACGCCGGAGGTCTGACGACGATTCGGATCGTGCACGGCCACGGCACCGGGACCTTGAAACGGGTGGTCACCGAGATCGTCAAGACCCATC
>JBDLIO010000014.1:5000-12775 GCA_039714865.1 Acidobacteriota bacterium
CTTCGCGCGCGAAGCGATCGACGTGATCAACGACGTCGGTCTCGAGCGCCCCGTGTTCGCTGCCGACATCCCCTCCGGCCTGGACTGTGACACCGGGAAGCCCCTGGGAACGGCCGTGCGGGCTACGGCCACCGCCACCTTCGCGGCGATGAAGAAGGGCTTCCTGAACGCCGACGCCGGTCTCTACACCGGCCCGGTCCAGGTCGTCGACATCGGGTGCCCGGTCGTCTGGGAATGAGAAACGGCGGCCGCAAGGGCCGCCGTAGCGTGTCTCCGGGGCGTTCTCTCCCTACCGGACGCCCCTATCGGACAATCGTCACCTTCGTCCCGCGGTGGACCCAGGTGAAGAGCTCCTCCACCTCCTCGTTCAGCATGCGCACGCAGCCCTCGGAGAGGGCCTTGCCGATCGTGTCCGGCTGGTCCGTTCCGTGGATGCCGTAGCCGGCGGCCTTCCGCGTGCGCTTGAAGCCCATCCAGCGCGTGCCGAGGGGGTTATCGGGGTGTCCGTAGGGGACTCTCTTCCCGTCGAAGTACCAGGCCGGCTCCTCGATCTTCGTCTCGATCTCGAAGGTGCCTTCCGGCGTCTTGTCGTTCTTCCCGATGCCGACGTCGAACTCCCTCACGTAGACGCCGCCCAGGAGCACCCAGAGCTTGCGGGAGGACTTGCGGACGTACAGCGTCAGCTCCTCCCTCGGGACCTTCAGGATCTGCCCCTCACGGATCCTCGAGGGATCCGACAGGCCGTTGACCCACAGGAGGAAGCCCGGCTCCGCGTGAAGTTTCTGCTCCTTCGGAAAGGTCTTGTAGCAGAGGGTCCAGAGCCGGTCGCCGGGCTGGATCGTGTAGAGGAAGCTCGTTCCCTCGAGGGGCTCCTCGGAGAACAGCACGTCCTCGTTCAACTCGTCGAGACGCTCCCGGAGCTTCTCGTCGCCGCCGGACGCGATCATCGCCTCGCTCACGAGCCGCCGGGCCTTGTCCTTCTCGGCGAGGGCCCCGGCGCGGGTCTCCGCCTTCTCCGCGGCCTCGAGGTGCTCCCCCGCCGACCTCAGAAGACCGCGCCGGCGCTCGGCCTCGTCCTCCGTCTTTTTCGCCGGCTTCCCGGGCCCGTTCGGCTCCGGAGCCTCCGCTCCGGCCCCGGCACCCGAAGCTGTAACTCCGGTCTCAGACGAGACTTGGGAAGACAGCTCCGGTGCGTCACTTCCCGAACCGAAGAGCGACCAGGCACCGTAGCCGAGACCGGCGACAACGACGAGAGCGAAGATGAATCGACCCATCTGCCCCTCCTGTAGGTGGGTATCTGCAAAACTGTACCACATATGGGGGGAGCGTGGGTACGGCCAAAGGCGGGATTCGCCGCCGAAATCGGCCGCAGAATCAGCCTGCGCCCCCTTGCGGAGGCGCAGGCGAAGTCGCGGTCTCTGACGCAATGCGGTGGGGCGGAGTGGTGTCTGAACCCAGGCCAGAAGTGGGTGCCCGAGCCGACCTTGGAGGATCCCCGGCGAGGGGGCATGCTCCTATCCGGTCAACGGATGGCTCCCGGGTTCATTCTATCGGTTCATCACGCAATGACCGCCGTCACCAACATGTCAGAGACCACGGACTGAGAATAGCACACTTTTCACCTCTGTGAAAGAGCCGGGGGCCCTGCCGCACTTCGCCGCCCTCGCGGGTTTGCCGACACCATGTGTCCGGCGCCTCCCGGCCGGCCAGGTGGCTCCGCGGCCGCACCCTCGCAGGTCATTCCCGGGACGCCGCCAGCCGCTGCGAAGGAAGAGGGCCAGCCCCTCCACTCCACCGCCCCGGCCCCGACACACGGAATCGACGCGGGCCGCCGCTCTCATCTCTCGAGAGCAACGGCCCGTTCGGTCGTCGTCGCGCGCGGGTCTCAGGCGCCCCGGGCGACCTCGACGAGACGGTCGAAGGCGGCGCTGTCGGCGACCGCGATCTCCGCGAGCATCTTGCGATCCACGTCCACGTCGGCCTTCGAAAGCCCGCCCATGAACTCGGAGTAGGTCATGCCCCGCTGGCGCGCGGCCGCGTTGATCCTCTGGATCCAGAGGCGGCGGAAGTCACGCTTCTTCAGCTTGCGGCCGACGTAGGCGTGCTGGAGCGAGCGCATGCGCTGCTCGAGCGCTGTGCGCATCAGCTTGGAGCGGCCCCCGCGGCTGCCACGGACAGCCTTGCGAAGCCGGTTCTTCCGACGGTGTCGGGCGACGTTCGACTTGACTCTCATCGTCTTCTACCTCAGGCCTTCCCCAGCAGGCGCTTCATCGTCCGGGCCTGAGCGCCCTGGACGATCGCCGGCTGGCGGAGGTTCCTCTTTCGCTTCGCGCTCTTGTGACTGAGAAGGTGCTGGCTGAACGCCTTGTTGCGGCGAACCTTGCCCTTCTTCGTCAGCTTGAAGCGCTTCTTCACCGAAGGAAGCGTCTTGATCTTTGGCACCGTATTCCTCCCGGTGTCCGCCCGGATTTGCGGCCAAAACGTCGGATCTTAGGGAGCGACCCCGGGGTCGTCCAGGAATTCTCCCCCGCCCCCTATTCTTCCGATGCCACCTGGTCCTGCAATCGAAGTCACGCCTACGGCGCGAGCCGATTCAGCAGCATCGTCATGCGACGCCCCTCGAGCTTCGGGAACCGCTCCACCGTGCAGACGTCCGCCAGTTCGTCGGCGAAGCGCCGGAGGAGGGTCCGGCCGAGATCGATGTGCGCCATCTCGCGACCCCGGAAGAGAAGCGTGACCTGGACCTTGTTGCCCTGATCGAAGAAGCGCCGGGCGTGCCCGAGCTTGGTCTCGAAGTCGTGCTGGTCGGTCTTGGGCCGCAACCGGATCCCCTTGACCCGGATCTTGTGCTGCTTCTCCTTGGCCTTCTGCTGTTTCTTCCGCAGTTCGTACTTGTACTTCCCGTAGTCCATCAGGCGACAGACCGGTGGGCGGGCGGTTTCCGCCACCTCCACCAGGTCGATACCGGCTTCCCGGGCCATTTCCCGCGCCCGATCCGTCTGCACCAACCCCAACTGTTCGCCTTCCTCCCCGATGAGCCGGACCTCGGGTACCCGGATCCGCTCGTTCATGCGGGGTTCGCGAATGTCTTTTGCCATGCACCTCGCTTCCGACAAAACCCAACGAACTGACTGTCAGGCGCGCTCGCGGTCCTCCCGCAGCACGCGCTCCATGAACTCCTCAAGCCCCGAGGATCCCTGATCTCCGCCCCGATCGCGAACGGAAACGCCTCCGGACTCAACTTCCTTTCCGCCGAGGATCAGCATGTACGGGATCTTCTCGACGGTCGCTTCCCGGATCTTCCGCCCCACCTTCTCGTTCCGGTCGTCGAGCCGCGCCCGGATTCCCGCCTCCTCGAGACGGGCCCAGACCTGCTCCGCGTACTCGCGGTGATCGTCGGTGATGTTCATCACGACGACCTGCACCGGCGACAGCCAGACCGGGAGCTTCCCGGCGTGGTGCTCGAGGAGAATGGCGATGAACCGCTCCAGGGAGCCGTAGATCGCGCGGTGGAGCATGACGGGCCGGTGGCGGTCGCCGTCCGGCCCGACGTAGGACAGATCGAACCGCTCGGGCATCGCGAAGTCCACCTGGATGGTTCCGCACTGCCACTTCCGGTTCAGGCTGTCGTTGAGATGGAAGTCGATCTTCGGACCGTAGAACGCGCCCTCTCCGGGACTGACGCGATACTCGATCCCGTCGGCCTCGAGCGCCTCCTTCAGCGCCGCGGTGGCCTTCTCCCACATCTCGTCCGACCCGATCGAACCGTCCTCCGGCCGGGTGGAGAGCTCGACCTCGACGTCGTGGAACCCGTAGGTCCGGTAGGTGTCGAAGACGTGCTCGATGACCCCGAGGATCTCCGCGTGCATCTGGTCGGGGGTGCAGTAGATGTGCCCGTCGTCGATGGTGAAGGAGCGGACGCGGGTCAGGCCCCCCACCACGCCGGACATCTCGTTCCGGTGCACCACCCCCGCCTCGGTGATTCTCAGCGGGAGTTCGCGGTAGGAGTGCAGTCCGGTGCGGAAGATGAGGTTGTGGCCCGGGCAGTTCATCGGCTTCACCGCGACGCGCCCCTCCTCGGTCTCCACGAAGAACATGTGGTCCTTGTAGTGGTCCCAGTGGCCCGAGCGGTGCCAGAGCTCCTCGGACAGGACGAAGGGGGTCCGGACGATGCGGTAGCCGCGTTTGCGGTGGCTCTCGTCGAAGTAGGCGAGGAGGGTCCGGTAGAGGGTGGCCCCCTTCTCGTGCCAGAACGCGTGTCCCGGCGCCTCATCGTGAAACGAGAACAGGTCGAGTTCGGCGCCGAGGCGCCGGTGGTCCCGCTTCTTCCGCTCCTCGAGCAGGACGAGGTGCTCCTCGAGTTCCTTCTTCGAGAAGAACGCGGTCCCGTAGATCCGCGACAGCGGGCGGTTGCCGGCGTCGGCCTTCCAGTAGGCCGAGGAGGTCTTTTGCAGCTTGACGGCCGCGATCTCTCCGGTCGAACGGACGTGGGGACCCTCGCAGAGATCCTGGAACGACCCGTTCCGGTAGAACGACAGCTCATCCTCCGGAATGTCGTTCACGTGCTCGACCTTGAGGTCCTCCCCCATCCCGTCGAGGATCTTCGCGGCTTCCTCCCGGGTGGCCACGAAGCGCTCGAACGGGATCTTGTCGGCCGCGAGCCTCGCCATCTCCTTCTCGATCTCCTCCAGGTCGTCGGTGGAGAACGGTTCCGCCACGTCGAAGTCGTAGAAGAAGCCGTCCTCGACGGCCGGCCCGAAGCCGAGGTGGACGTCGGGGCGCAGGTTCTTCACGGCGTTCGCCATCAGGTGCGCGGCCGAGTGGCGCAGCACCGCGAGCGCCTCCGGATCCTTCCGGGTGATGATGCGCAGCTTCACGTCGCGGTCGACGGGGAAACGCTGGTCGACGAGGACGCCGTCGACCTCGCCGGCCACGGTCGCCTTCGCCAGGCCGGGGCCGATCATCCCGGCCACGTCGTGCACCGAGGAGCCCGAGGGCACCTCCATCACCGAACCGTCCGGCAACTCGACTTTCACCTGCATCTCACCGTCCTCGGGTCTCTCTCTCGTCCCGACCGGCCACGATCGAGTGAACCGGACATCCTACCAGCGGTTCAGCAAACGCAAACAACACGGGCGGCGCAGGCGGGGAAATCGTCCGTGGGCCGGAAATGCGGACGTGGAAAGGGCCGCCCCGGCGCTTGCCGTGGCGGCCCTCCCATCGACTTCGTCAGACCTGCCGTCCTGAGACGAAGACTCCGCACTCCTAGAAGAAGTAGTACGGGAAGGTCATCGTGTCGTAGACGGGCACCTGGCTGGTCGACGTGTTCGCGTACATCAGGACGTTGAACCGCACGAAGCGGTAGCCCGAGATCTTCGTCAGGTTGTCGAACCATTCCGAAGCGGCCAGCGTGTCCGCGGTTCCCGGGTTGTTCGTGTCTTCCGGCGCGCCCTGGAAGTACAGGACCGTCGTCGTACCGGCCGGCTGCTCCGACATCGCCGGGTCGATGAGGGCACCGAGGAACGTCGGGCTCTTCACCGAGGTGTCGTAGAAGAGCGACTGGGCCTCGGCCGTCGAGACGAGCCAGGTGAAGCGGACGTCGAAGCCGTAGGTGTTCGTGACCGTGGCGCCGCCGCCCCACCAGTTCGGCTGGGTGTAGGCGGTGCGCTGGAGCGACATGTAGGCGAAGCCCCAGGCGCCGTTGATGATCCGGTTCGTCAGGCCGTTCACGTCCGTCGTGCAGAACAGCTCGAACAGCAGGTTGTCGGAACCGTTGTACTTGAAGTTCTTCGAGAACGTCGGGCCGGCGAGCCAGCTGCCCGCCGTGGTGTTCTGCGGGATGCTGTAGCTCGCGAGGTTCCCGACGACCGTGACCGGCGTGTCCGAGAAGTTGGTCCCCAGCTTCGTGGAGAGTCCGTTGCCCCCGCTGCTTCCCGGGTCGTGGTGGCCGAGGTTGATCGTGACCGCGGTCACCGTGGATGCCGCGTTGCTCGCCTGGTAGTACCAGGAGAACCCGGTCATCATGCGCGGGCTGTTGCCGATCTCGGAGGCCTTCCAGAAGGTCTGGAACTGTCCCGGGTAGTTCTGGCCCCAGGCCCAGGGCGGATAGAGGTAGGTGGTCGTGTTCTTGAAGGTCGAGGTCCCGGTGGCGTAGAGCCCGGCGAGGTTGCCGCTCGTGGCGCCCTTGTTCCAGGCCGCGAGCGCCTCGATCGTGTCGAACGTCGTGTCCTCGTTGTCGCTCGTGTCGAACGTCTCGCGGATGTCGATCAGCGTGGCGACGTTGTCGTCCCGCTCGGTGCGGAACTGGATGCGGACCTCCTTCGGGATGTGGTTCCCGGAGAGGTTCGTCACCTCGGACTTCACGCGGACGAAGATGTCGTACGGCCCCGGGCCGTAGCCGAAGATCGGCCGGAAGGACACGGTCTTGGCGTCCGAGCTGAACCGGAGGGTTCCGAGCACGTCGCGGCCGGTGTCCAGGTTCCGGACGATCATCGTGTCGCCCAGGCGGAACGAACTCGGCTTCATCGGCTCGGAGAACTTCAGGCTCACGTCGGCCGTCGCGCTCACCTCGATCGAGCCGTCGAGCGGGTCGGTCTCGACGATCTCCGGCTGGGTGTACGTCTGGATGTAGTCGTCCGTCGTGGCGAAGTCGGCCAGGTAGCGCTTGACGATCGGGTCCCCGCTCGTGTTGGTCACGACGTTCGCCCGGTCGCCGACGGCCGGAACCTCGACGACGAAGACCGCGTTGCCGTCGAACCCGAAGGGGTTGTCCGGCGGGCGGTTCGGATCGGACGGATCGTAGGCCGTCTGGTAGGTCGGGTTGAACAGGATCCAGTTCGGCTTCTTGGCCACCGGCTCGAAGCGGCCAAAGGATTTCATTGGTTACAAAAAACTCCTAAGGTGTGTACCAGATCGGTGAGGAGTAGGCCCGCTCCTGGGAGATCATTGGTATTTTCGGATCCATCTTGATCCCATAGCGTTTGGCATCGTAGGCTGTCCATCGAGGTGTCGGGATTTCAATCACCCTGGCATAGTAAAAGGCCTTTTGGTTCGGATCGAAATCCGGGTCAGTCCATACAGTAATCAACTCAGGATCTCCGATGGTGTTCGTCCAGGTCGCATTTGCAACATCTACTGTATTGCCCACAGGAGTAAGTTTTCCATCTGTTCCGACTTTACGGGTATCTGCATCACCCCAGATAACATCGTAGACCTTTTCATGGGTTTTTCCGCTACTCTCCATCCAACCTTTTATGATCTGGATTCTGTCAAGATTACCGCTGTACGGATCTCTCAAGGCAGCCACGAGAAAATTTGGTGCTTTTCCTTTTGGAGCCTTATGGAGGTCACCTCCCATGGAAACACCCTTGGTATATCCCTGGATGCCGGGCCTTCGAGCTCGTATATCAGAATCATCAAAGTTCCAGCCACCAAAGAACCAAACGATCATCCGAGGGCCGGTGGTGGCATAGACCTCCTTGCGTTTCATCGCATCCCAGATCGCTTCGCGGGTATTTTCCGTAGCCCAAACTGCGGCATACCCTGAAGATACCTGCTCCCAGCCATAATATTTAATATCACCGAAATTGCCGACAAGAGCGTCTGCCCGTCCAGGCTTCGGTTCTTTTCCAGAATGTTTGCCAAAAAAATTATCTTCTTCGGCTGTAGCGAGCCCTGTATGCGAATCCGTAGATCCAACCATGCCGAACTTGTAGGGATTAACACCGAGTTTCTGTTCAAGTTTCAAACCTGTTTTAAGGGCCTCACGGGCATAT
>JBDLIO010000015.1:0-12728 GCA_039714865.1 Acidobacteriota bacterium
CTCGAAGTGGATGTAGTCCCAGGCCACCTTCCAGTCGTCCAGACTCGGCACGTAGTCGATCGTGACCTTGGCGTGGTGATCGTCGTCGCCGAGGATCTGCCGGACGACCAGCGCCAACAGGCTTTGGAAGTAGCGGAGGCATTGGGCGCTTCCGCCATGACCCGGATGGCCGGGTTGTGGCTGGAGCATGAAGCGCTGGTCGGGTCGGCCGACAATCGGGAACTGGCCCTCGATGTTGCCTGTCTGCGCTTGGCGAGGTGGCCTGCCGTTCAACGAATCGAGGCTCTCTTGGCCGGGGAGTCTCCTCCTGCGGTCGGCGGCCAGACCCAGGCTTCCGGATCAGACGGGCCGGCCGCCCCATCCGGTGGTGGGGCGCATGCATCGGCGTCACCGGGGGAGCGTTTGTCATCCGCTCTGTGGGCTGGTGGGCGTCGACGACTTGCCGGGGCGGTCGAAGGCGCCGAGGTCCGACTTTCCGGTGATGAGATCGTCATGGAATTTTCCGGACAGGACAAGGCCTTGGCCGTTTTTGCCAAGGAGAACCACGATGAAATCGAGGCGTCGTGCCGGGAGGTCTTCGGTCCGGCGGCCCGATTGACGATTGAGGTCGAAGGTGGTGCCGCGGAAGGTATAGAAGGCGACGATGCTCTCATGCGGGTGGTTCTCCAGGACCAGGGTGTCGTCCTGGTTCAGAAGGTCCTTGGAGGAGAGGTGATTTCCGCGTTGCCGGACGGAGATCCAAATTGATCATGGTGCCCCATGCCTGATCTGAGGCCGGAGGCTGTGACCCGGCTGGCGGCCCACCTGGAACGCCTGCCCGGTGTTGGTCCGCGCACGGCCCGGGCGTTGGTGGAGCACCTGCTGGTTGTCGACGAGGTTGAGGTTGATGCCCTGGCGCAGGCTTTGGCTGATCTTCGCGGTGCGGTTTGCCACTGTTCTCGGTGCTTTCTCCTGACAACTGGCGACCCTTGCCCGGTCTGTTCGGATCCCGGTCGTGATCAAGGGGTCATCCTGGTCGTCGAGGAGCCGACGACGGCCTGGGCGGTCGAGGCCACCCACCAGTTCAACGGTCTATTTCATGCTCTGCTGGGGCACCTCTCGCCGTTGCACGGGGTCGGCCCCGAGGATCTGACGATCGACGCCCTCATCGACAGGGTTCGTTCGGATGAAGTCAGGGAGGTCATCCTCGCCACCGACCCGACGGTCGAGGGGGAAACCACAGCCCTGTACATAACGCGAAGGCTCAAGGATCTTCCGGTGCAGGTCAGCCGTCCGGCATCGGGCATCCCGGTCGGAGGTGAGCTGGCAGCGGTTGATCGGCTGACCCTGGCGATGGCGTTGGAATCCCGCAGAGAGGTTTGACCAACCCGGCGGAGCCGGAGCCAAGAAGCTCTCAGCCTTCAGCTGTCAGCTCTCAGTCGGACAGCCCTCCCGACGAGATCTATTCGGACCAAGAAATGACTCCCCTGCGTAGCAGCCATTGCCGGCGGCATAGCAACCGCCAGCTGATAGCTGAGGCGCTTGCAAAAACACGGGAATCGCCAAAAAGGCAGAAAAGCAGTTTGTTGGGGCTGCCTGTGGGAGCGCGGACGTCCACGTCCGCATCGTGACGATCGGGTTTTTGCAGAAGGCTCAGCTGATAGCTGATAGCTGATAGCTGACAGCGGATAGCTGACAGCGCACCTACCCTTAGTTTTTGCTTCGTCTTTCGAAGGACCTCGTGGGTAAGTGTCTATACCGCCTGAGCCATGATGGCTGCATACTCCTCGGAGGCTTCGGCCTGGGCCGATCTCCTGGCTGTGTCGAGCTCGTGGCGGTAGGTCAGCGCGAGGTCAACCAGAGTGGAGTCGAGCAGACGGTCTGCAGACATCCGACGCAAGGTATTCGCGGCGTCTTCGAGATCCATGGCCGACCGATAGGGCCGGTCCTCGGTGATGGCGGTAAACACGTCCGCGACGGCGATGATTCTGGCCTCGACGGGAAGGAATTTCTCATGAAAGGGATAACCGCTTCCATCCGGTCGTTCATGGTGGGCGGATGCCCAGACGGCGATGTCCGAAAAATCCTTGATAGTTTCCAGAATCCGCCGCGTGAAATAGGGGTGGGCCTTCAAAACGCCATATTCTCGTTCCTCGAGGCCGCTCGCTTTGTCGAGAATCTCCCGGCCCACGGCCAGTTTCCCCAGATCGTGCAGGTAGCCTGCCAGACAAACCCGCTGGCAGTGCGATGGGTCCATGCCGAGGTGTTCAGCAAGGAAGCGTGCGGTGTCGGCCACGCCGGCGGTGTGGGTTGAGGTATAGCGGCTGCGGAAGTCCACGAGGTGTGCCAGGAGTTTTGCAAAACTCAGCATGCCGCCGTCGTCGAGCTCCAGGATTTGTTCCGCCAGGGTGTCGCTGAGGATTCGATCGAGGTTGGATGAACGCAGGTCCAGCCAGATGTACTCCTTCGCGGCAAAGGCGCCGAATGCGTCGACGGCCTCCGATTTGAATGTTCGGCCGCGCTCCGTCTCGATCCGGTCGAGAATTGCGGAGGGATTCGGCGTTCCGGGGTCCCGGTCCAGCGAAAGGACGTCGATCCGGTCGGCCAAGTGCAGGATATGGCTCGATGGCGGCACTTCGCGCCCGTTGAAGGTCCTTCCTCGCCCGTCATCCCACCGGACGTGGTGAAAGCGGACGATGTCGGCCAGTCGGTGAAAAGGGGGGAAGCGGTGCAGGAAGAGAAAGCCCATCTCGGCGTGGGCGTGGGGGCTGGTCAGCTCGAACTCCAGGGTATCGAGTCGCTCCTGGATGGAAAACGCCCCGATGTCGTGCAGGGCTGCCGCGACGACCAGGTCGAATGTCTCTTGGGAGGAGAGGTCCATTTCCCGTGCCAATTGGCTGCTGAGGTAGGTCACCCGTTTATGGTGTCCCCCAACTTCAGGGCTGACGAGATCGACCGCATTGGCCATCGTCAACACCAACTCCAGAACCGGAATGTGATACTCGGTCACTGTTCGGCTCCTTCCGCCAAGCGGACGGTCTTGGGTGTCTCCCTCCAGCATACCGCGGTTTGGTCGGGCGAGAGTATGTCGACCCTTGGTCTATTTAGATTTCTGGATTCAGGATCCAGCCTGAGAGCCCGCCGCATCTGCGTGTTGTCGATAGCTGATCTCAAGGCCCGGTCCTTGCTCTGTGGTTGCGAACTGTGTTAGAAAGGTCGATGCCTGGGAGGTCGTGACTGTGGAATCTGGCCTTGTAATGTACGAAGAAGAGTTCAATAGGATTTCAGCGCTGTTGCAGCGTCTCAAGGTCGACGCCAGCGCGAAGATCGTTTTCCTGGTGGATAAGAATGGTCAACAGATCGCCGGTGCTGGTGAAATTGATCTCATCGATGCGACATCCCTGGCCTCTCTGACGGCCGGAAACGTTGCGGCAACGGATGGTTTGGCGAAGCTGATCGGAGAAAAAGAGTTTTCCATCCTGTTCCATGAGGGACGCAAGGACAACATCCACATCTCGATCGTCGGACAGAGGTTGATCCTGGTCGTGATCTTTGACGAGCGCTCATCCCTCGGTCTGGTCCGGCTCCGGGTTCGAAAGGCAACCGGGGAGGTCGAGCGGATCCTCGTGGACATGGACGCCAAAGCTCAAAGCGGGGGGGGGGCCGATGATGTCGATTCGCCCTTCGCGGAAATCACAGACGACGATATTGACGCGCTGTTTTCAGAATGAGTTTCATCAATTACGCCGCCCGTGAGATCAACATCAAGATCGTCTACTACGGTCCGGGGCTGTGCGGGAAAACGACCAATCTTCAGTATATCTACGAGAAATCCAACCCCCAGCAAAAGGGCAAGCTGATTTCGCTGGCGACCGAGACCGATCGCACGTTGTTCTTCGATTTCCTTCCCCTGGACCTGGGGTCGGTGCGCGGGTTCAAGACTCGTTTTCATCTCTACACGGTTCCCGGACAGGTCTTTTACGACGCCTCGCGAAAGCTGATTCTCAAGGGAGTCGATGGCGTCGTTTTTGTTGCGGACTCTCAGGAACCGCGAATGGACGCCAATGTCGAAAGCCTTCGCAATCTCGACGACAACCTCGAGGAGAACGGTTTCGAACTGAAGACCATCCCCTACGTGCTTCAGTTCAACAAACGAGACCTTCCGACGGCAGTCGGGACCGATGACATGTACCGTGCACTCAACTTCAAGAGTGAGCCGACGTTCGAAGCGGTTGCGACTACAGGCATGGGCGTTTTCGAGACCCTCAAGGCCGTCGCCAAGCAGGTACTGTACGAAATGCGACGGCGGTAGAATCAGCTATCAGCTATCAGCTATCAGCTATCAGCTATCAGCTATCAGCTATCAGCTATCAGCTCAATAACAAGGAAATAGCCACAAAAAGGCACAAAAAGGTAAAATGGTGCCGCTGGGACTGTATGTGGGAGCGCGGGGCTCCAGCCCCGCATCGTGGCGATCGGAATTTTGCAGGCAACTAAGCTGTCAGCTCTCAGTCTGGGTGTTTGTAAAATTCAAGGAAATATTCACACACAGGGTTGAGGGATGAGGGAACTACGATCGGAAGTATGCGGGATGGCCCTATCCCCTAATCCCTACCCCCTACCCCCTGTGAAACCCTGACGGAGGCATCGAAATGAGTTGTTTGGTGGTGATTCTCGCTGCGGGCAAGGGCACGCGGATGAAATCAGACCTTCCGAAGGTTCTTCATGAAGCCTCAGGTCGGGCGCTCCTCGACTTTGTTCTGGATTTGGGTGAGGGAGTTGCGGTGGCGGACCACATTGTCGTTGTCGTTGGACATCGTGCGGACCGCGTCTCAGACCACGTGAAAGACCGGGGGGTTCTGACAGCCTTGCAGGAACCCCAGTTGGGAACCGGAGACGCCCTTCGGGTTGCCATGGAGGCCGCTCCGGACGGAGACACCGTATTGGTGCTTTCCGGTGATGTTCCGTTGTTGCGGAAGACAACCTTGGATCGGCTGTTGGACTCAGTGGCGAAGGGCGCCGAGGCGGCTCTGTTGACAGCAATCCTCACCGACCCTGGCGCCTACGGGCGGGTTGTGCGCGATTCGGATGGCAGCGTTCGGGCAATCGTCGAAGCCAGGGATGCCAATGCCGAGACCCTGGTGTTGAACGAGGTCAATGCTGGTGTCTACGCCTTTCGGAGGGTGTCGCTTGAGCAAGCCCTGGCTTCGCTCAGACCGAACAACGTACAGGGCGAGTACTACCTGACCGACGTTGTCCGTTGGCTGACCCGGCGGGGTCTGTCGGTGGCCGCGACCGTGCTCGAAGATCCCGAGGAAATGCAGGGAGTCAATACCCGCGAAGATCTTCACCGTGTCGAGCAGGTTCTTACGCAACGTTCGGGAGATTGAACAAAAACTGAAGGATGAAGGATGATCTCTAATCCCTGATCCCTGACCCCTTGCAAGGCGAGCGAAGTCGGCCAAGTCCTGATAGTCTTCAGGCACCGGCGGCTTCGGCCGATATTTTCCTGGAGGTGACCGTGGGCGCACGCTTCGACGACGTCGATCAACTGGCCGTCAATACCCTTCGCACACTGGCGATGGATGCCATCGAAAAGGCCAACTCGGGGCATCCCGGGGCGCCGCTGGGCCTTGCGCCGGTGGCGTGGACCCTGTTTTCCCGGGTGCTCGAACATGACCCCGAGGATCCGTCGTGGGTTGACCGGGACCGTTTTGTGCTCTCGGCAGGACACGCATCGATGCTGCTCTACGGAGTCTTGCACCTGACCGGGTACGACGTGACTCTCGAAGACATCAAGGCCTTCCGGCAGTGGCAATCCAGGACGCCGGGACATCCCGAAGTCGGGCATGTACCGGGAGTCGAGATCACTACCGGGCCCCTGGGGCAGGGGTGTGCCACGTCGGTAGGTTTGGCCTTGGCCGAGGCCCACCTTGGGGAGGTTTTCAACGGGCCGGGCGTCCCGATTGTTGATCATCGAACCTGGGTCGTCTGTGGCGACGGCGATTTGATGGAAGGCGTCAGCGCCGAAGCGGCATCCCTGGCGGGACACCTGGGTCTTTCAAAGTTGTGCTGGATTTGGGACGACAACCGCATCACGATCGACGGAGCGACCGATCTGACGATCTCCGATGATATCGAGGGTCGATTCCGAACCTATGGCTGGCACGTTGTCCGCGTCGAGGACGCCAATGATCTCGACGCCCTGGCCGCGGCCTTTGACGCCGCCGCTCATGAGACCGAAAGACCGACCCTGGTTGCGGTCCGGTCCCACATCGGCTTTTCCGCACCGACAAAGCAGGACACGGCCGGGGCCCACGGAGCACCACTCGGTCCACAGGAGATTCGGGGCGCCAAGAAGAATCTGGGCTGGCCGGAGGATGCAGAGTTTTTCGTGCCGGATGTGGTTGCCGAGAGAGGGCAGGACATTGCCCGTCGTGGCGCCGAAACCCACGCTGCATGGCAAGAGAGGTACGGTTGGTGGGCCGAAGCTCACCCTGAGCAGGCGGAGGCCTTCTCCAGGCGTCTGGACGGCCGTTTGCCTGAGGGCTGGACCGATGCCCTGCCGGTCGTTGAATTTGGCGCCAAGGGGCCGGCAACCCGGGCGGCGTCCGGGACGGTCATCAACGCTCTTGCCGAGGTTCTGCCCGAGATGGTCGGGGGCTCGGCGGACCTGGGGCCGTCCTGCAAGACGACCATCAACGCCTCAAGGGCGATTACCAACGGATCGTGGGGCGGGCGGAATCTCCACTACGGCATTCGGGAACACGCAATGGGCGCCGTAATGGGTGGTCTTGCTCTTCACGGGGGCATCAGGCCGTTCGGGTCGACCTTTCTGGTTTTCGCCGACTACATGCGTCCGGCGATACGGCTGGCGGCACTGATGGGATTACCGGTGATCTATGTCTTCACCCACGACTCGATCTGGGTTGGTGAAGACGGACCAACCCATCAGCCGGTCGAGCATGTGGCGTCACTTCGGGTCATTCCCGATGTGGTGGTGCTGCGGCCTGCCGATGCCAACGAAACGGCGGCCGCCTGGCGTGTGGCTCTGGAGAGGCGGGAGGGCCCGACGGCCCTGATCCTTTCCCGGCAGGGACTGCCCATTCTGGACGGTACGGCTGAGAGGGCCCAGGAGGGCGTCAAACGCGGTGCATGGTGTCCTGTGCCTGATAGCGGTTCACCACAAGTGGTGCTGCTGGCCACGGGATCCGAAGTCCAGCTGGCGGTCGAGGCGGGCACCAGGCTGGGTGAGCGTGGGATCATGGCGAGGGTTGTGTCGATGCCGTCGCACGAACTGTTCGATGCCCAGGACGAAGAGTATCGGCGCGCACTGCTGCCGCCAGGAGTTCCGGCGGTGGCGATCGAGGCCGGTGTGACCTTCGGCTGGGAGCGGTATACGGGTACTGATGGCGCCGTCATCGGGATCGACCGTTTCGGCGCCTCTGCGCCGGGAGCGGTCGTTGCCGAGAAGCTGGGTTTCACGGTCGAAAGGATCGTGGAGGCTGCGTTCGAGGTGATCAAGAGCTGATTTTGGGTCCGGCTTTGCCGGGTTGGGAAATGGGGAGATTTGATGAATAGTCTGAAGGCACTCTGGGCGGATCATGGGCAAGCGGTTTGGCTGGATTTCATTCAACGCAGCCTGGTTGAGGGTGGCGGGTTGGCCCGCCTGGTCGAGGAGGACGGCGTTCGAGGTGTGACCTCCAATCCGTCGATTTTCAAGAATGCGATCACAGGCACCGACGAGTACGACGAGCAGGTCGATGCCGTGCTTCGCCGATATCCGGAGGCAACGGCGGTCGAGGTCTACGAAGAGTTGGCAGTCACGGATATCCGGGCAGCCGCGGATGTATTGCGGCCGGTTTATGACGCAAGCGGCGGTAGCGACGGGTTCGTAAGCCTCGAAGTCGCGCCGGATCTGGCGCACGACACCACGGGCACAATTGCGGATGCCCGGCGCTTGTGGGCGTGGGTCGGCCGGCCCAATCTGATGATCAAGGTGCCGGCGACGGCCGAAGGCATGGGGGCGATCGAGGCATTGATCGCCGACGGCATCAATGTCAACGCCACCCTGATGTTTTCGATGGACGACTACGAGGCGGTTGCCCAGGCCTACGTTCGAGGGCTCGGGCGCTGCAGCGACCCCTCAAAAGTTGCCTCGGTGGCGTCGTTCTTCGTCAGCCGTGTGGATACGGCGGTTGATGCACAGCTCGAGGCCGTTGGAACTCCCGAGGCGCTCGCCCTCAGAGGGAAAGCTGCAATCGCCAACGCCTGCCTGGCCTATCGCCGGTTCGGGGAAATATTCAACGGTGGCCCGACATTCGAGGCTCTCAGATCCCGTGGGGCCCAGGTGCAACGGCCGCTCTGGGCCTCGACCTCGGCTAAAAACCCGGCCTATCCTGATGTGCTCTACGTCGAGGAGTTGGTCGGACCGCAGACCGTCAATACGATCCCGGCGGGCACACTGGACGCCTATCGGGACCATGGCAGTCCTCGAAACGCGCTCCTGGAGGGTATGGAGACGGCGGACGGCGTCATGGAGGGCCTCCAGACTCACGGCATCGATCTCAAGGCAGTGACGATGAAGCTCCAACACGACGGTGTGGCCGCCTTTGCCGGCGCTTTCGACGATCTGCTGGCGTCGTTGGCTGAAAAAATCGCGGCCCGCTGAGGAGAGCGAGATGTGCGGCATCATCGGATACGTTGGCGAGCACCAGGCGGTGCCGGTCATCCTCGACGGTCTGCGGCGGTTGGAATACCGAGGCTATGACTCCGCCGGTCTGGCGGTAATGAGCGCCGAGACGATCGAGGTTCTCAGAGCGGCCGGCAAGCTGGCCAATCTCGAGGAGTTGGCTTTTGATCAGCCGCCTCGTGGATCGGTCGGTGTCGGTCATACGCGGTGGGCGACCCACGGTGCGCCGACCGAGGCCAATGCCCACCCACAAGTGGATGCCGACGGCCACATCGCGGTGGTCCACAACGGGATTCTGGAGAACTACGCCGACCTTCGCAGAGAACTCCTGGGCCGGGGGATTCCGCTGGCCTCGGATACCGATACCGAGTTGATCGCCCAGTTGCTCGGGCAAGCGACAGGGAGTCTTTTCGAGAGGGTCGAGGCGGTTCTGCCCCGCCTGGTCGGGCAGTTCGCAGTCGTGGCCGTCAGCCGGGACGAGCCTGACACCGTCGTCGCTTTCCGCAACGGGCCGCCGTTGGTCGTCGGTGTGGGAGACGACGAGATGATCGTCGCTTCGGACGTCGTGGCCCTGTTGCACCGGACCAAGAGGGTGATCTACTTGGAAAACGGTGATATTGCCGTCGTTCACCAACACGAAGCGCGCATCCACAACGATGGGTGTGCGGTTGACCGGCCGGTGGAGACGTTGGATTGGGATGCGGGACGCATGGACAAGGGCGGGTTCCGCCACTTCATGCTCAAGGAGATCCACGAACAGCCCGATGCCGTTCGCAATACCGTCCGAGCCTACCTGAACGGGGACCGCACGGCGGTCAACCTGGGTGATCTGGGCTTTGATCATGATCGTTTGGCCGAAGTCGAGCGGATCCATCTGGTTGCCTGCGGGACGTCGTGGCACGCCTGCCTCGTGGGGAAGTTCTTGATCGAGCGTTTGACGGGTATGCCGACGGAGGTCGACTACGGATCGGAGTACCGCTACCGGGAGCCCCTGGTTGACCGCAAAGTTCTGGTTGTCGGTGTGACGCAGAGCGGAGAAACCGCCGATACGCTGGCCGCGATGGAACTTGCCAAGAATGCCGGTGCACTGCTGGGCACGATCTGCAATGTCCGGGGGGCGTCTTCGTGGCGGATGGCCCAGGCCCGGATGCTGACCCAGGCCGGACCGGAGATCGGTGTCGCCTCGACCAAGGCATTTACAACCCAGTTGGTGGCGATGGTGCTCCTGGCGCTGGCTCTGAGGCAGGTCCGGGGTCTGTCGGACCAGGGGAATACCGAGATTATTCGGCAACTGCTTCGATTGCCCCTGGCCATCGAACAGGCGATTGAAGGCAGCGAACAGGCCTACGATCGGGCGACACAGCTGCTGTCCGAGGCAACCGATTCGTTGTTCCTGGGCAGAGGCTGCCTCTACCCGATTGCGCTGGAAGGGGCTTTGAAACTCAAAGAAATCTCCTATCTGCACGCCGAGGGCTATCCGGCCGGTGAGATGAAGCACGGACCGATCGCCCTCCTGACCGAGGGATTCCCGATCGTCACCGTCGCTCCGGCGACGCCGACTCGGGAAAAACTCCTGGGCAATTTGATGGAGGTTCGTGCCCGGGGCGCAGTGGTCATCGCCGTCGCCGAGCGGGAAGCCGATGACGTGGCCCAGGTGGCCGACATCGTTCTGCCGATTCCTGCCGTGGACCGCCTCCTGCAGCCGATCGTAGCTACGATTCCCCTGCAACTGCTGGCCTACCGGGTGGCCGTAGAACTGGGCCTGGACGTGGACCAGCCCCGGAATCTGGCCAAGAGCGTGACGGTGGAATAAGAAATCCGCAGGGCGGACTTCTGAGAGTTCGATCAATGGAAGGATAGACCTGAGATGACAAGGACGAAGACCCATGCTGCCCGGAAAGGGCGGTTGTGATGACTGCGGATAGATTGCTCGAGGGACTCAACCCGTCACAGCGGGAGGCCGTGGCCCACGGTGAGGGTCCCTTGTTGGTATTGGCGGGGGCCGGATCGGGGAAGACCAGAGTTCTGACGCACCGAGTCGCTCATCTGATCGGCCGTGGTGCGGCTCAAGCCTTTGAAATCACCGCCGTCACATTCACCAACAAGGCCGCCCGGGAAATGCGGGAACGGGCGGCGGCGTTGATCGATGCCGGTCCCGCGTTGGGAGGGGCTTTTGTCGGGACCTTTCATCGATGGGCCTTGGATATTCTCAGACGGTGGCCCGAGGCGGCGGGATTGCCGCGGCGGTTTTCGATTGTGGACAGTGACGATCAACGGGCCTTGATGACCAGGATCCTCAAGGATGAGGGTCTCGACCCCAAGGAATACCCCGCCCGAAGCGTGCTCTCGCGCATTTCGGGTCATGTCAACCGTATGGAGAGCGTTGAACGATTGGAGGGGCGAACCGGTGATGTCCGGGGCCTGGTCGTCGCCCGCTTGTGGCGGCGCTACACCGCCCGAAAGAAAGAGCTGGGCGCCGTCGACTTCGACGACATGTTGGCCCTGGTCCTCGAGGCGTTGTCGTCGGATAAGGCAGTCGCCGCATCGGTCAAGCGTCGCGCACGATGGCTTCTGGTCGATGAGTTCCAGGACACCAACAAGTTACAGATGAAGCTCCTGAATACGGTGCTGAGCGAAAAAGGCAATATCACCGCGGTCGGTGACGAGGATCAGAGCATTTATCGGTGGCGAGGCGCCGAAATGGACAACATCCTGGACTTCGAGCGGTCCTTCCCGGGGGCCCATGTCGTCGCGCTGGAGCGAAACTACCGGTCGACGGCGCCGATCCTGAAGATCTCAGGCGCGCTGATCGCCACCAACACCAGACGCCGAGGCAAGAAGCTGTTCACCGAAAAGGACGGGGGAGAACCGGTGCATCTCTTTATTGCACCGGGCGAACGGGAAGAGGCCCGGTGGGTGTGTGATCGCATCGAAGCCCTGCAAACGAACCATTCCCTGGGCGAGATGGCGGTTTTGATGCGGACCAATGCCCAGACGCGGCCCTTTGAGGAAGAGCTGACCCGGCGGCAGGTGCCCTACCGGGTCATTGGCGGCCTGAGATTCTGGCAGCGGGCCGAGGTCAAGGATGCCCTGGCCTACCTGCGCCTTGTCGTCCGCCAAGATGACGCGCTGGCCTTCGAACGGGTGGTCAACGTGCCGGCACGTGGCATCGGTGCCGCCACCCTTGATGCCCTGAGATCCCACGCGGCGGCAGTCGGCAGTCCGGTGTCGATTGCGGCCAGAGATATCCCTGAAACACTGACTCCGCGGGCTCGAATGGCCCTGGGGCGTTTCTTCGAGATATTGGACGAAGCCCAGACGCAGAGGGAGGGTTTGGAACCCGCAGATTTCGTCGGGTGGCTGCTCGAGGCCTCCGGCCTGCTGGGACTCTATGACGGTGAGGAAGAAGAGAAGGTCGTCCGTCGTGAGAACCTTCGGCAGTTGGCAACGGCCGTGGCCGAGGCATCGCTCCAGGGACAGGACCTCGAGGCCTTCCTGGACGGTGTCGCGCTCTTTGAAGATGCCGATCAGAGAACCTCGGCCGATGCCGTCAGCCTGATGACCCTGCATTCGGCCAAGGGCCTGGAATTCGACGCCGTCTTCGTCGTCGGATGCGAGGACGGTCTGCTGCCCCACGCCAACTCCCGGGACGATGCCGAGGGGCTGGAAGAAGAAAGGCGGCTGGCTTATGTCGGCATGACCCGCGCGCGCCACCGCCTGGCCCTGACGGCCGCTCGTGAGCGCTTTCTCTTCGGCCAGCGGAATCCGACCCGCCCGTCGCGTTTCCTGGCGGAGATTCCTTCAGACACCCTTCAGGATGACAGTGACTCGCTCTCGCAGATCGGTGGTCAGAGCTGGGGTTGCGAGGTCGCAACCTTGGGGCGGGGGATGGGGGGCGCCTTCGGCAGGCGGCCTCAGGAGGCCGGTTCCCGTTCAGGAGGGTCGACTGGCGCCGGTGCCGGGCAGCGTCGATCCCCGGTGCGCCCCGCGACGAAGCGGCCGGTCGCTGCGACCGTCGAAGACGCCGACGGCAAGGGTTGGCGTCCCGGCGACCGGG
>JBDLIO010000016.1:0-12607 GCA_039714865.1 Acidobacteriota bacterium
GACCCGATCGTAAGTCGCTTCGAGATGGACATGGTTTTCGCCTCCGTGGAACAGTTCGACGTCACCGTGCAACTCGAAGCCCTTGAACTCGGCATCCCCGGCAGAGAACACCCTGACTTCGAGACCATCCATCTCCATGCCGGTTTCTGTAAGGTAGATAAAATCAGAGAATCGCGTCCGAAAGACCGAGGCAGACCCATTGACCCTCTCCCCCGACATTTTCAGCGTCAGATCGAGGCCGTTTCCCTTCTCCACCGTCAGATCCGCGTCTCCAATCTCATACGTCGAGGTTGCCACATGAGGCCCGTCGGAATAGAGTTCCTCCGCGGTTGGAGCTCGTTCCGAATGGCTTACGGTCACGTTCAGACCCCAGACCTCGGAAAAGGCGTAGGTCACACCGGCTGAGGCCGAGAACGAAGAAAACGACCTCGCCGGAAGATCCGGATCAATCGTGTCCGTGTCCTGGATTTCACCCCGCAGTCCAGCTTGCACACCCCACGGCCGCGGTTCGAGTTCTTCGAAAATGAAGGCCGCAATACGTTTCGTCGAGGTTGGTTGCACGAAGGCCTCTTCACCGAAGGCCTCAAAATCCCTGTCGAACCAGTGAAGCCCGGCGACACCGTCGAACCCACCGAGAGGATCGAGCAAGGCTTCAATCCGGGCCTCAAGAAAATCGTTCTTGAAACGGGTACCGATTTCGGTCCCTTCGAGTTCAGTGTGCTGGTAATCCCGCCACCCAATGCGAAATTGCATCGCATCGACCCCCGGAAATGGTTCGTCAAGCCGGGCATGAACATCAAGCCGCCGCTGCTCGAGATCAATATTCACACCCTCTCCTTCTTGGACCCCAGATCCGCCTGCAGACCGGTCCAGGGCTGATAGACCCCTCTTTCCTTCTTCGTGATGGTGATCGCCGGGAACCCCGTAATCCGAGTCGTACAGGCTGTAGGCCAGGCCGACAAATCCGCGAGACCCCACCCACGACAATCCCAGGGCTCCACCGCCGGTCTCGACGAAACTGTTTTCGACTCGTCCGGTCTCGAACTCGTATCCACCGTCACCTTCGTGGTCCGGTTCCTCCTCCACGGGTCGGCGAGCCGGACTCGAATAGTCATCGGCGTCCCGGGCGAAGCCCTCGACGTGCCAGGCGAAGTCGCCCACGCCACCATCGAACGCGGCCGAACCGGAGAGTTCGTCGCTGTTGCTGCCACCAGAGATTCTGACTTCACCAGCCAGCGCCCTCCCGGGCACACGGTCAGGGACTCTCCCATCGAGGACGTTGACGACACCCCCGACCGCAGTTCCACCGTAGAGAAGCACGGCCGGACCTCTTACGACCTCGATACTCTCGGCCGACAGCGGATCGACCGCCGTGGCGTGATCCGGGCCAATCGACGAAACATCGCCGGAATCCAGGCCGTTTTCGAGCACCCTGATCCTGTCCGCGGAGAGCCCCCGGATAACCGGTCTGCTCGCACCGCGTCCATAACCGGTTGCTGAAACACCGGCTTGCCGAGCCAAGGTATCTCCCAGCGTCGGCTCGAGTCGAAAGGTCAACTCGTCGTCTGCAAGGACATCAACGGAAGCGATGACCTGATCAAGGCCACGCACCCTTCCTGTCGCGGTCACCGACACCAGGCCGGCATGAACGCGTTGATCCAGAACCACCGTCAACTGGCCCATGCCCTCCGACACCTCAACCTTCATCACCGACCCGCCGTGGGCCAGGCTGTTGGCTTCGAGAAGGTAGACACCCGGTTCGGCATCATCAAAGCGGAAAAATCCGGATTCGTCCGTGATCGTTTCGTCCCTCAGTTCGATGAGAGTCACGTGAGCATGGGCTACAGGGTCTCCATTCGCGGCCATGACAATCCCCGAAAGGTCCGCTGCTTCTGCGGATCCGATGGTCATCAACAGTACGAAAAATAGATACCGCGGCAGAGATCCGGAAAGAAATTTCATTTTGGGACTCCTTGGGATCGCAATGTCATTGACTCCCCGGAACGCCGGGTCCCCATTCCGGCGGGCCTGGACACATCTCACCATCCAGGGATGGCTCCCGCATCTGAATGGAGTCACTTTCTAAACAACCAGAATTTGATGTCAATTCCCGAGCCGCACCGAAATCTCTTCAGCCCCTGATTGATCGAGCCACTGCCAAAGGATGGAAGATTCTGTCCCCTTCGGCCCGGTGATCAGATTTCCATCGGCCGGTTTGCGGCGACATACCGTTTCGTCATTGTCAATGACGCGGCAACCGTCGCCGAAGCTTCGAAGGCGGAATCAGCCGGATAGTTACGTGGCGCCCCAGGCTGTATAGCAAACTGAAACCAGAGAAGAACAGGACAAGAAGGCATGTCTCAAGAGGACGGAGCTGAAGGCCGACCCCTGGGTCGGGCTCCCGGCGTGCCCACTGAGGGCGGGCAGGGCGCGTGGTCGTGATGGACTTCGGCCTTGCCCGGCAGGAAGACAGCGGCGCGGGTACCGTGTCCGGCACCCCTGCCTACATGGCGCCCGAGCAGGCGGCGGGCCTACCGGTCGACGCCCGGGACGACGTATCGGGAGTTTGCCGTCTGGCGAGAGCAGTATCCCGGTGGGCTCAGCGAGTTGGAGGAGGACTTTGCTCTGGCGATGACGTCCCACGCAAAGAGGCGACGACGACGGACAGCCGACCGAGGCCTATCCCTTCAACCCCAACGGGTCGCCTGAGGGCATCGCCGCCCTGTGTTCCCCGGATGGACGCCATCTGGCGATCATGCCCCACCCCGAAAGGACCTTTCTTCCGTGGCAGTGGGCCTGGACCCCACAGTCCTGGCGGCCGATGCAGGTCTCGCCCTGGCTCAGGATCTTCCAGAATGCTCGGCAGTGGTGCGGCTGAGACGGTCATCTCTCCCTTGAATTTCCGAGCCCGTTCCCATCCGAAAACTCAGGACGGGGACGAGCCCGGCCGGCGGCATCAATCACGAACCCACGTCGGACCAAGCCGAGGTGTCACCAGATTCGAAACCGTCGACGAATATGACATCCGCGAGGCCAATGATCTCGTCGGAGTCGGCAGCATCGTTGTTGAGCGGATCAGGATCGACGATACCCGCCGCGGCAGCCACCTCGGCGGTGTTTGAACACTGCCCCGAGCTTGCAGCGACGGTGCAGGTGGCGGAGTAGATCACTCCGCTGCCTGCCGAAAGATCAGCAAGGTCGGTGAGATCACCCGCACCAGAGGCGGTGCAGGTGGCGCCGGCCCCGGGTGTGCAGGCCCACGTGCAGCCGCTCAACTCAACCGGGAAGACATCGGTCACCGTCGACCCCGGGGCGTCGCTGGGACCGGCGTTGGCCACGGTGATGGTGTAGGTGGTGATCTGCCCCTCGATGAGCACCGTGACACCGTTGTCCTTGTCGATGTTCAGGTCGGCCTCCGGCGTAATCGTGTCGATATCGGTAGCGAGGTTGTTGGCAGGATTGGGGTCAGCCACACCGGGCGGTGCGGTGACATTCGCCGTATTGACGAGATCGCCTGTGGCCGAAGGGGCCAACAGGCAATCGGCGGTGTACTCGAGACGCCCACCAACCGGCAGATCCACCGTGTCATCGAGGTCCCCTGCCACCGGACCCTGGGTGCACAACGCCCCAGAGAAGTCCTCACAGGTCCAGGAGCACCCGAGCAACTCGGGCGGGAAGACATCGGCGACCGTCGCACCCATGGCCCCGCTCGGCCCGGCGTTGGTCACCACGATCAAATAGCTGACGGGGGCGCCCGGCACCACCTCGGTCACTCCGTCGTCCATGGCGATACTGAGATCGGCCTCGTCGATGCCGCCCTCGTACCAGTAGACGACGCCGAGCCCCGTCTCGGTAAAATCTTCTCTGGGGGCCGCCACCAGAATTCCATCCGCCGAGGCTGAAACCGCCACGCCGAACTCCGCGTCCGTCTGAGGAACGTCCGAGACAAGCCGTTGATGCTGGCTCCACGTCGAGGCCGTGCGAAAGAAAACCAATGCGGAACCGACTTGGGCGTATGGATGAAAATCCCAACCAGGTGCGCCGACGATGGCTGTGTCCCCCGAAAGCGAGATCGCCTGTCCCAGGAAATTGTCGGTCGCCGGGGACGCGGCCGACAGCTGCTGCTGCTCGCTCCACACGCCTCCCGACTCGACAAAAACATGAGCGGCGCCGGCGTTCGAATGCCCGCCGACTTCGGCACCGGGCGCTCCGCCGATAACGGTCGATCCGTCCAACGCCACCGAAGTTCCCAAGAACCCGCTCGTCTGCGGGGCGCCGGCCAGGAGCTTCTGCTCCTGAGTCCAGGAACCGCTGGTGTCACGAAAGACGTGGATCGCACCCCCGTTGACTGCTCCGCCATCGTCCTGCGGCGTGCCTACCGCCAAACGGTCGCCCGACAACGCCAGCGACCAACCGAGTTCGTCGCCGGGCTCGGGATCATCGGAAGGAAGGATCTGGTCTTCGGTCCAAAATGATCCAGAACGCGAGAACAGGTAGACTGCACCCGCATCGTTGGCCATCGAGTCGTCCCATCCCGGCGAACCGACAGCCGCAACATCACCGTCAACAGCGACGCTTCTCCCGAAATCCTGATGGGCGACCTCATCGCTCGCCCAGAGGACCTGCTCCAGTTCCCACTTGGGTGTTGGAAACGCAATGGTGCGGACGAAGACGCAAACAATCCCCGTATCGTCCACCGTCTGCGTGTCGCCCAGAGGAACGCCCACGAGCAGGGTATCGCCACTGAGAGCCACCGAGGCCCCGAACTCGTCAGTGGTCCACCCGCAGTCCGAAGGGGAAATCCTCTGCTGCATTTCCCAGTTTCCGGCATTTTGAACGAAGACCTCTACCTTCCCCCAATAACCCCCCGATCTGACCACGGCCATGGTGTCGCCGTCCACCGCGACAGATCTTCCGAATTCGGCATCCTGAACCGCGGGCGGCCTCACAAAGACCGTCAGCTCATGGTCCCACGTTGTTCCGCTGTCGGCAAAGAAATACGCTGATCCCGTATCCTCAGCATTCCACACGTCATCCATCGGAGCTCCCACCAGCACTGTCGACCCCCAGACAGCCACGGAAAAGCCGAAATGGTCGGACATCTCGCCTTCCGGTGCGAAGAGCTTCTGATCCTGAAACCACGTTCCGCCGATCGGAATGAAGACATAGGCCGAGCCGGCATCGATATCGAACGCTCCATTGTTGTCGTCCGGGGCGCCGATGACGGCTACTCCCCAGCCCAGTGCCACAGCGGCGCCGAAGCGGTCGTCGGCCTCTCCATCCAGGGCGACGATTTTCTGACTCTGACTCCAGGCGCCCCCGTTCTCGGTGAACTCGTACACGCTGCCGGCGTCGGCGTCCGCTGCGTGATCGTCATCCGGAGCGCCGACGAGGATGGTCGGGGGCACGATGGAGACCGATGTTCCGAAGTGGTCGCCCGAAGCGGGGTCGGAGGCTGTGAGTTCGGTTGTCTGGGTCCAGGTGCTTCCGCTCCGGTCGAAGACGCACGCGCGGCCCGCCTCGGGTGAAAACAGGACCTGGTCGCCAGGCGCCCCCACAACCAGAGTGTCGCCGAAAAGTGCCACCGAGCTGCCGAAGTGCTCTTCCAGCCCTGGAAAGGCCTCCGTCAGCCTCTGTTGAAAGACCCAGCTTCCGGACACGAGAGTGTAGACGTAGGCCGCCCCCGCCTCCTCCGGCTCAACGCCGAGGTCAAAGTCTCCCGGCGCACCGATGACCAACGTGTCGTCCGTCAAAGCCAACGAGAACCCGAATTCGGCATCTTGAGCGTCGGTATGGTGAACGTAACTCTGCAGGCTCTGCAAATACTGCCATACGCCGGGCGATCCGCGCTGATACACCCTCGCTGCACCTGGACAAGGTGGTCCGAAATCTCCGAGGCACCGATCTGGATTTCCGACGACGATGAAATCGCCCAAAATGACGATTGAATGTCTGAAAAAGACGGATGGATCGAAAGACTCGAAATCAGCTTCGAGTTCCCAACCGGAGGTGCCATTCACGAAAACATAGACCCGATTGTTGGACAGGATGACAGCCTGATCTCCGTCAAGGGCGACGTCATATCCGAAGAGCGCCTGCGAAATACCGGATTGTTCGGGACCGATCTTCTGTTCCAACGAGTACAGACTTTCGACATGCTTCGTGTCCGGGTCGGACCCGGCGACCAGGCCTTCACGGGTGAGCTCGACGACGCCCATGAGCTGGCGCCACTCCGAGGCGCTTGAGCCCGGCGGCGGATCCTCGGCAAAGACTGCCGCCGGGGAAACCGCCGCAACCAACATCACGAGCCCAATCAGCGTTCGCGTCATACTCATGGACTGACCCCCAGCAAGAGCAACATCGCTCTTCATCCTTTACCAAGCACAACGCCGACGCCACTCAAAACCGCACAATCCCGACCGGTGCATAAATTCGCAAAACCGGCAGACACTGAAGAGGCGCGCCCATGCCTATCCACCTTAACCGGGTTGGCTGCACCGAGAGGCGGCCTGGTACCGAATTTCGCGCGCTCCGGAGGGGAACGGCGTTGTTCCCGATGCGGACACGAGCAATTTTCCGATAAGTTCCAGGAAGACAAGGATTTCCGCGGAGTCGTACTCCCCGTACGTCGCACAAGGAAATCCGAAGTCTGACGACGAAATTGCGAAAAAGTGTCGTTTCCGGACGGGAACGGGCTAACCCGCAGGGTCTATCCATATGGCGTACCGGTCGATTCATGCACGCTGTCGGCTGCCGCCGGCCCGAAGGGATTGACAGCTTGCACAGAGCCATAGCGCTGACTGTGGCTCAGGTCCTCGGTGTAAAGGGTCTCTGCCCCAAGAGACTCGGCAGCTGCGATGATCGCACCGTCCCAGTATGAGATTCCGAAACGTACCGATGTCTCGATGCCTGCAACAATGAGCGGATAATCCGTCGCGACCACCGGGAAGTACCTGAACTCGTCGAGGAGCGCTACCGCGGCATCCGGCGTCAGGGGCTTGGCAATCTTCCGGGTGACAGTGACAAAAAACTCCTGCAACACCTGTGCGGAAAGACCGAAGTCGACGTGCTCGATCAGTTCCAGGGCCCGCTCCTTCTTCGCTGACTCGGCGGGAGATGACGACACAGCATAGACCAGCACGTTGGTGTCGAGGAAACACCCGACGTTAGCGCTCATGGAGCTCGTCCCGCGTCCAGTTCCCGGAGCCGACCTCTGCCTGCGATGCGCGGCAGAGTTCAACAATGCGCTTGCGAGCCTGCACGGCCTTGGACTCGCTCTCGGAGAGCTCCCGCAAGAACTCCCGGATCAGAGCGTTGAGCGAGGTCGAGCGGTCTGCAGCAATCCCCCGCACCTCGCGAAGGAGCGCCTCGTCCAGAGCAATGGTGACGTTCTTCATGAACACAGGATATGTGAAACTGTGTTCATGTGCAATCTGCACGGTGTGGGAAGGAACCGGAATTCACGGAGTGTATAGACTCGTCCTGGATTGCAGAACATCCTGCTCGCAGGCCCTGAAGGACCTGCCTCACTGGAGCACAGATCTATGACCTGTACCGCGACCTTGGAAACAACAGCTCTTGGAGCGCAGGTCTATGACCTGCATCGTGACCTCTGAAAACTCGACCATTTGGTTGTCACGATGCACGAACGGAGTCGTGCGCTCCCTTCCTACGTCCCAGCGTACCGGCTTCACAACCGCCCAGCCCTCTTCCCTTCGCGGTTCAATTGCCTTTCCGTTCGGGCCCATCAGGCTCCGACTCGACGAGTCGATAGCTCGTGCTCCGACCGCCACCGAGGTTCTGCACGAAAATGCCGCGCTCGAGCAGCTCGCGGATGTCGCGCAGTGCCGTATCCGGCGAGCATTTGGCCGAGATGCTTCCCCTGTTTGTGGCGCACAGCAGCTCACGCGCCTTCGTTTTTGTGCCTCCTTGTGCCTTTTTATGGCTATTTCATGAGTTTTGCAGGAGGCTCAAGTGCCACCGGTTATAGCGAGGGTTCAACCTTTTCGGTCGAGCCCCTGGTTGATCGTGCCGCGACCCGAAAAGATCCGGCTTTTGAGGCGGTAGGCATTCTCGACGACCTTGGCCTTGGCATAGTCCACCAGGTCCATCTGGAAGGGGTGGCCGGCGACGGCCTTGGCGTATTTGAAGAGGCGAAGACGCTTCATCTTCAGGTACATCTGATGCAGTTCCCGGCGATCGACGGTATCCGACACCAGGATCACCCTCTGCCAATCCAGCTCGAAGGAGATGTTGAGCAGGTCCCAGTCCATGTCGTCGGAAACCAGGCCGCGGCTCTTGGCCTCGTGCCAGACCGGTGTGCCGGGCAGCGGCGTCAGGACGTAGATATTGACCAGCGACAAGGGCATTTTTTTGATGAAATCGTAGGTCTCCTGCATCTGCTCGAGCGTTTCGTCACGTTCCCCGATGATGAAGGAGCCGTGCGGGTGGATGCCGTGGCGATGGAGGGTTTCGACGGCCTGCTGGTTGATGTCGACCTTGAAGGCCTTTCCCTTGAGCCGGGTCAGGACCTCCTGGTTGCCGCTTTCCAACCCCATCGAGACCGAAACGAAATTCATCTCCTTGAGCAAACGAGCCGAATCCTCGGTGATCCTCGTCGCGGACGAGGCACAGGAGAATCGAAAGCCCTGCTGCGGAAGACCTTCGCTCATGACCAATCCGTGCAGTGCCTCGAGTCTCTTGGTGTTGGCAATGAAGAGATCGTCGTGGAAGGTGATGTAGCGAACGCCGTAGGTGTCCCTGAGGTGCTTGATCTCTTCGATCATCGCCTCGGCCGAGAAATACCGGATGTTGGGCCAGAATCGGGTCGAGGCGCAGAAGGAACATGTGTAGGGACAGCCCCTCGAGGTCAACATGTTGGAATGCGGGCGGACCCGCATCATGTCCCGGTCGGGCCGGGGCAGTTCGTCGAGGCTCTTGGTGCTCTTCCCGACGACATCCCGGTTTTCGGTTTGAACCGGTTCCCCGTTCTCCCAGTAGACGATGCCGTTGATCGCGGCGAGGGCCGAAGACGGCAGCTTGCCGTGAGACCTGAAGACCTCGACCAACTCCACCAGGGTGTATTCGCCCTCCCCGATGACACCGACATCCATTGACGACGTCAGATTCTCGGGAACCTCGGTGATGTGGTAACCACCGACGATGACCGGGATGCCGGCTTCGGCGGCCGTCCGGGCATATTGTTTGGCCAATTGAAAATTCTGCGAAACCGAAGAGACGCAGAAGAGGTGCGGTTTGAAGTCCTTGAGCTGATCCTCGACGCCCCACTCGACCAACCGGACATCGACCTCGGACCCCATCTCCCGCCGCAGCATGGAGACCAGATAACCCAACCCCAGGGCCGGATACCGGTTCTGCGCCTCGACGAAGGGGTTGATCGCATTGACCAGCAGTAAACGTGTGGGTTCCATGGATTCCTTTCGAAGG
This sequence comes from Acidobacteriota bacterium, assembly GCA_039714865.1. Taxonomy (GTDB): domain Bacteria; phylum Acidobacteriota; class Thermoanaerobaculia; order Thermoanaerobaculales; family Sulfomarinibacteraceae; genus DAOWGJ01. The sequence continues at coordinate 9,448 of JBDLIO010000016.1, forward strand.
GCTAATGCGCCGGGGCGCTCAAAATATTCCCAAATATCTAGCGAATCCCTGGAGGTAATGCGCCCCCATGGTCGAGCCGAAACTGGAAACTTAACTCTACTGGTTCGACCTCGTCCAGTCTCAAAAGATACAATGCGGGGCAGGAGCCCCGCGCTCCCACCTAGAACCTCAACTTTCCTCCTTTTTACTTCCTCTTCGTGTTCTTCGTGTCTTCGTGGTTCAATTTCTCTTCGCGTTACCTTTGCGCTCTTGGCGTCTTGGCGGTTCAAATGCCTTCCGGCACGCCTGATTTCAGTTTCACACCCCACCCCGCCCAGTTCCCCACTTCAACAAGCACGACAGTATCTGTCTTTCAGCCCTGAGGCCCAGGATCTTACTGGGCTTTTCAGCACTCAGCAGTTCAGCGGCGATTCCGGCGCAGGCTTCGGCGCCTTCCCACTGGGCATTACCCGCCGCCAGTTCCAGCGCTGCGGCCGCCAGCAACTCGACACCCCCATCGACAGAACCGAACACGGTCGACAATCTTATGGCCGTCTGCACGTCACCCTGAACGACCTTCTGAAGCCCGGTGACACCTTGGTCGAAAAGGTCTGCGACCGCGGGATCCCGATCTACCCAGACGGCAATCTCCGGAGGCGTCGTCCCCTCACCGAGGATCCCACCGGAACCGACGATGCCCGGCATCATCATGCGGGCGCACCGGGACCGGATGGTCGGGAGCACCGCCTGGGGATTGGCACACAGCAGCAGGAACCGCACGTGATCCGGCGGTTCCTCCAGGACCTTGAGAAAGGCGTTGGCCCCAGCGGCCTCCAGCCGCCGGTCAACCCCGTCGATGATCCACACACGGTTTTGACCCTCGAAGGGCCGCCCAGGCGCCTGTTTGACGATCTCCCGAACGACTTCGATCTTGATCAGCCCCTTGGCGCCCTCGCCCTGCGGCACTACGACATCCGGATGCAGACCCTTTCGAATGCGATCGGCAACCGGGGTCTGGGCAAAGGCTTCAGGGTCGGTATCACTGACCAGCATGACGGCGATTTCTTGTGCCGCCAGTTCCCGGCCCAGGCCTTCAGGCCCCACCAGGAGCAGGGCGTGGGGAAAACGGTCGTTCTCCATCGCCAGGACGACCCGTTCCAAAACCCTGTCGACGTTTGCACCCAGGCGCTTTCGGTCCACCTTGTGTTGGGGAAACAATGCGGTGTCGTCACTCATGATCGCCACGCCTCGACCAGGATGAGAACCCGGTCGAAGACCTCATCCTCGGACCCAATCGCATCGACGACCCGGATCCGCTCCGGCACTGCCTGGGCCAGGCGGAGGAATGCCTGGCGGATCTCCCGGTGAAATTCAAGAGGCTCTTCATCAAGCCGGTTGGCCGATCCGTCCTGGGCGTTCCGCCCGTGGGCCCTGCCGAGGGCCTCGTCGGGGTCGAGGTCGAAGACCAGGGTCAGATCAGGCTCCAGCCCGCCGGTGGCCATGATGTTGAGCTGCCGGACGACTGCGGCGCCAAGGCCCCTGACGAAACCCTGGTACACCGTCGATGAATCGGCAAAGCGATCGGCCAGAACGACGGCGCCCCGCTCGAGCGCCGGACGGATCAGGCCCTCGACGTGATCGTGCCGCGCGGCCTCAAGAAGAAAAAGCTCCGTCATGCCGTCGGGTTCCAGTGCGGGATCGAGCAGAATGTGGCGAATTGCCTCGGCAATCGGCGTACCCCCGGGCTCGCGGGTGACCACGACCTCCCGGCCCTGGTCCCGAAACCACCGGGCCAATCTCTCCATCTGGGTGCTTTTCCCCGTGCCTTCGCCGCCCTCGAACGTGATGAATACGCTGCCTGACATGGGGGAAGTATAACCAGAGCTATCAGCTATCAGCTATCAGCTATCAGCCAAGACCCCGGAGCCTCAAACAAATCCAGGGGGCAGAATCACGAAAATCATTTATTTCCATGCACTTCGCAAGATTAGACACCGTTCAATTCTAGTGCTGACCACGAAGTAAGAGCTCCCAACTCGAGGAAGGCGGAGGTCATTTCCCTTTGCGCCAGGGGGCTGAAAGCTGACAGCTGAGAGCTACCCGGCAGGCATCGGCCGGGTTAAACTGATCGTCCGATCGCGGCAAAGCGGTCATCTCCGCGCCGGCGGAGAGCAGAAAGGGGACATTATGAGCAAGAGCGGACTGAAGAAGATCGGCGTCATCGGCATCGGGACCATGGGCAACGGCATCGCCCAGGTCGCCGCACAGAGCGGCTTTGAAGTCGTCATCATGGACATCAATTCTGAGGTGCTCGAAAAGGGCATGAGCAACATGGACCGGTCTCTCGGTCGCCTGGTCAAGGCCTACGCCAAGAGCGACGGCGCCAAGGGCATCACCGAAGAAGCCAAGAACGAGGCTCTGGGCCGTCTGTCGACCACGACCGAACTGGCCGACCTGGTCTCCTGTGACCTGATCATCGAGGCGGCGCCGGAGATTCCGGAACTCAAAGAAGGTATCAACAAGAATCTGGCCGAATTGGGCTACGACAAGGTCCTGGCGACCAATACCTCGGGCATCTCGGTCACCCGCCTGGCCGCCGCCTACGGCAAGCCGGAACTCTATATGGGCATGCACTTCATGAATCCGGTACCGATGCAAAAGGGTGTTGAGATCATCCGCGGTCTGGGCACATCCCAGGAGACCTACGATCTGATCGTCAACCTCTGCCACGACATGGGCAAGATCGAGATTCCGGCCGAAGACAAGGCCGGCTTCGCGATCAACCGCATGTTCGTACCCTTCGTCAACGAGGCGATCCGGGTTGTCGAGGAGGGCATCGCCGGGGTCGAAGATGCGGACAAGGTCACCCTGTGCCTGGGCCACAAGATGGGTCCCCTGATGACCGCCGATTTCGTCGGTCTCGACGTCATGGTCTTCATCTGCAAGGTTCTGGAAGAGGAGTTCGGCTCCTTCTACAAACCGACCTCTCTCCTCAAACGCCTGGTCGAATCGGGTCAGTTGGGGGCCAAATCCGGCCGCGGCTTCTATGTCTGGGAGAAGTTCAAGCCGGTGGGCATCAACCCGGACGTGGCGCGCTATCGCATCGGCTGAAAATCACCGAAGAATTCGATCAACAGACCCGCGGCGCAAGGCGTCGCGGCCGGAAGCTCATTCATCCGCC
>JBDLIO010000017.1:0-12511 GCA_039714865.1 Acidobacteriota bacterium
TCGGACGGGAGGTGCCGCTCTTTTCCCGTGGTCCTCACGCGAACCACCCGATACGGCAGTCGATGCGGACCTCGGGAAGAGTGGCACTCCTGCGGCGGTGCCCTCAGCGACAGAGTCTCGGCCAACGCCGTCAATGCCGAGGTCGTTTCCCGGAGGGGCGGTCGTCTCCCGATTTCTGTCATGAATCCCCTCCGGGAAATGCACCGAGCGGGCACGCGCTTGCGGGTGCCCGAAGGCCGGGGCTGGAAAACAGAACGGCGGGAAGGCCGGATTAAATCCATTTTGTTGTTCTGTACAAAATGCTGTACAATAACGTACAGAAGAGGTGAATCATGAAAACTGTAACCCTGACCGAATTTCGAAGTCATGCATCGGGAATGCTGACTGATGTCGAACACGGCGAGACGATCGTTGTTCTTCGGCACGGTCGGCCGATTGCCCGAGTTTCTCCTGTTGAGGCTGAGGAGAACAGGCAACCCTCGTGGAAGCGGCCGGCCCTTCGCTTGACGGCAAAGGGTGAGGGACTATCATCGGCGATTCTGGAAGAACGAGAGCATGAAGATTTTTCTTGATTCGTCTTCCTTTGCGAAGCGCTTTGTGGAAGAAGAAGGAAGCGAGGAAGTAGAGGCAATCTGCGACGGTGCCTCGAAGCTCGGTTTGGCTGTTTTATGTGTTCCGGAACTGGTATCTGCGTTCAGTAGGCGTCGGCGTGAGGGGTCCTTGACGCAAAGTCAATATGGCATGGCGAAACGCCGGTTGATGGAAGATGTTCGTGATGCGGAGATCATTCATCTGACGACGGCAGTCGTTGTGTCATCCATCAATGTTCTCGAGACCGCTCCGGTGCGAACCCTGGACGCGCTTCATGTCGCCTGTGCATTGGAGTGGGGTGCAGAGCTGTTCGTTTCTTCCGACAAGCGCCAACTCACAGCGGCAGACCGGGCAGGGCTGAAGACCCGAGCCGTTTGAGTTCTTTTGGTCGTGATCGAGGGTCCAGGTTCGTGTCTCACGCAAATTTTGGCGCTGATTCCTGTCGTGGTCGCTGGAACTGCCAACCGTCGCTGAAGACTGAACCTGTCCACTGCCGCTGACCCTGACGCGGTCAACGGTCGCCGTCCCTGATTGCTGTTTGCTGCCGCTGGCCCGGTCGCTGTTTTCTATCCCCGGCCTTCGGGGCCGCGCAGGCGCGCCCCCGCTCGGCGCATTTTCCTCAAGGGGCAACAAATCAGATATCGGGAGGACATGACCCCTTGAGGAAAATGAGCTCGGCGGCCTACGGCGTAGGCCGAGACTCGATTGTTGAGGCGTACGCCGGGGATTGCCCCCCTTGACGTTGACCGTATCGTTGCTCAAATCGGGAGGGTGCCCCAGGACAACGTCAAGAGCGGCACGTCCCGTCGGAGAGGGCGTTCGTTCCCACTCTTAAACCCATACACTCGTAAACTCTTGTACGTCTGGACGTTTTGACCCTTGGACTCTTCGACTCAGTACCTCTCCAGATACCTTTCAAGCTCCCAATCATGAATCTCTTTGATGTACTCGGCCCATTCGCGCCTCTTGTTGAGGATGAAATGGTCGAAGATGTGGTCTCCCAGGGCTTCACGCAGGAGGGTGTCCTTTTCCAAGAAATCAACGGCCTCGTCCAACGATCCGGGGAGCTGCTTGATCTTGAGGCGCTTCTTCTCCCTTTCGCTCATCTCGAAGATATTGCGATCAATCGGTGCGCCGCAGTCCATCCCTTTTTCGATGCCGTCGAGGCCCGAGGCCAGCATGGCGGCAAAGGCCAGGTAGGGGTTGCACGCAGGATCCGGAATTCGAACTTCGCAGCGTGTGCCGACACCACGGCGGGCGGGAACGCGGATCATCGGCGATCTGTTTTTCTCCGACCAGGCGACGTTGACCGGGGCCTCGTAGCCGGGGACCAGTCTTTTGTAGGAGTTGACCAGCGGATTGGTGATCGCGACGAAGGCCCGGGCGTGGTGCAGCAGGCCGCCGATGTAGTTGCGTGCCAGTGGCGACAACTGCCACTCGGCGTCGGCGTCGAAGAAGACGTTGTTGCCGTCTTTGTCAAAGAGACTCTGGTGGGTGTGCATGCCGGAACCATTGACGCCGGCCATCGGCTTGGGCATGAAGGTCGCATGGAGGTTGTGGAAGTGGGCAACCCGCTTGACGACGTCCCTGAAGGTTACGATGGCGTCGGCGGTGCCCACGGCCGGACCATACTTGAAGTCGATCTCGTGCTGCCCGGGTGCAACCTCGTGGTGGGCGGCCTCAACCTCGAATCCCATAGCCTCAAGCACCAGGACGACATCCCGGCGGGCCTCCTCACCCATGTCGACCGGTCCGAGGTCGAAGTAGCCTCCGGCGTCATGGGTCACCAGCAGGGGATCGCCCTCCTCGTCCCGATGGAAGAGGAAGAACTCGGCCTCGGGTCCCGCCATCATCTCGTAGCCCATGTCCTTGGCCTTGCCCACCGCCCGCTTGAGAGCCGACCGGGGGCAGCCGATGAAGGCCTTGCCGTCGTGGGTCTGGATATCGCAGATCAGTCGGCAGACCTTGCCGTGGCGGTCTTCCCAGGGGTAGATCTGAAAAGACTCCAGATCGGGGGAGAGCAGCATGTCTGATTCTTCGATGCGGGTGAAGCCTTCGATCGAAGATCCGTCGAACATCACTTCGCCGTCGAGGGCCTTTTCGAACTGGCTTTCCGGGATCTCGACGTTCTTGGCGATTCCGTCGATGTCCGTAAACTGCAGGCTCATGAAATGCACATCTTCTTCTGCGATCTGATTTAGGATGTCTTTGGCCGTGATTGACATTTTGTCCCCCTTTATTGCATCACTTTGAGATAATATACTAGAATTTTTGACCGTCAAGGCTGCATTGCGGCCTTTTGGTCCATCTTTTCGGCTCAGTTTGCCATTTGGTGGCCCGAGGGTGATCTGATAGCCTGATCGACGATGACGGCTGCCGGCAGACACTCTCAACAAGGGCCCACGGCGAGTAACAAGCGTCGTTTTCGAGTGAGACGTTGGGAAATCGTGTCCCTCATCGTGATCCTGTTCCTGGGTATCACTCTTCGGGTTCTTTATCTCGGTGAACTGCGGGCGACGCCCGAGATCAGCCATCCGCCGGTGGACGAAGGTTTCAGTCTCTACTGGGCCACGGGGTTGGCTACCGGCGATTGGAGTCTGCCGCCTGATGCCTGGGGCCGGGACCCGGGCATACGGACGACGGCCTACATCCGACCCCCGGGTTATGCCTTCGTTCTGGCGGGGATCTTCCGTCTCGTCGGTGGCAACCCCTTGGGGCTCCGCATTTTCCAGATGGGCCTCGGTCTGGTCAGTGTTGTCCTGGCGTGGTGGATAGGTCGTCGCTTGCTGGGGCCGGCGGTTGGTGTGGTGTGGGCGGCACTGATGGTGCTCAATTGGCCTTTGCTCTATTTCCAGGGGGGACTCAACGGCGCCTGGCTGTTGGTGATGTTGTCGCTGGTGTTGACCATCCTGCTCTTTCGATTGGCGCAGTGCCCAAGTTGGTATTGGGCGGCCTCGGCCGGCGTGGTCCTCGGGTTGATGGCGCTGGTTCGTGCGAATACCCTGCTCTTTGCACCGGTGCTCATTGTGTGGGGATGGTGGGTCGTTCGGCGACGAGGACTGATGAACCGATTCTGGCCGATGACGGTTGCCGCAGCGTTGGCAGGCACAGTGGTTCTGACGCCCGCAGTCCTCCGAAACTGGCGAGTTGAGGGCAGCTTCGTGCCGGTCTCGGCCAACGGGGGCCTGACGCTCTACCACGGCAATAACGACCAGGCCGCCGGATTTTCGACCAGTAGCGTCGGCGAACTCGGTGTCTTGAGTTCGCCGTGGGTGGTTCCGGACTTCGTTGCCCGTCTGGAAAAGGAGAGAGGCAGGGACCTGACCTTTGGTGAGGCCTCGAAGATCTTCGGTGGTCGTGCCTTGCAGTGGATGGCCCGGAATCCCGGCCGGGAGTTGGTCTTGATTGGGCGGCGGGCTGCCCTCTTTTGGGGACCGGACGAGGTGGCCCACAATCATGTCGTCGGTGCAGACCGTGTGCAATCGCCCTTGCTGAGGAGGATGCCGATCGGATTTCCCACTGCTCTTGGAGGGGCCCTGGTAGGGCTCGCAGTGCTGTTGGTCTGGTGGCGTAGGGATGGTGGTTTGAGTGAATGTACGCTGGAGACATTGGTCGCTCTGGGTCTGTTTGTCCTGACGTGGTTCGTGTCGTTCTTGCCGTTCTTCGCAACCTCGCTCTACCGAGTGCCCGTCCTGCCCTTTTTGTTGTTGGGGTCGGCAATAGCGCTGGTCGAAGTCGGACGCAGTTTCCAGGGCCGACGCCGGGCTTTCTGGGGATGGTTGGGAGCATTGGTGTTGGCGGTGGCCTTGACCCACATTCCGATTGTGTCGGCGGATATCGGAATGGCCCGATGGCACTACGATCGGGGCCTGGCGTGGATGTACGAGGCTCAGCCGGACCGAGCGGAGCAGAGTTTTCGTCGAGCGTTGGCGGAGAACCCCGGCCAACAGCCGGCTCACAACGGTCTCGGGAAGATCTTGCTGGAGAGGGGTGACCTCGAGGGGGCCTTGCACCATTTCACAGAAGGAACGATCCTCAGGCCTCGGGATTCATTTGCACGCTCCAACCGCGGTCTGGTTCTGGCCCAGATGGGTCGGTGGCTCGAGGCAGAGAAGGCATTCTCGGCGGCCCTGGAGTCGGCGCCGACAAACGCCGACTGGTGGTCCAACGCAGGAGTTTGCAGGGAGCGGCTTGGAAACCGTCCCGGGGCGGTCGTTGCCTACGAACAAGCGTTGGCCCTGGATGGAAGCCATCGGTCGGCGGCCAATAATCTGGCATGGATCCTGGCGACCTCGCCAGAGCCTGAGCTTCGAAAAGGCGAGCGCGCTGTTCTTTTGGCCGAACGGGTCGTCGCCGTGGGTGCTTCGGCTTCGACGCTGGACACTTTGGCGGCCGCCCTGGCCGAGGCAGGTCGATTTGACGAGGCGGTAGCCGTTATGGATCGGGCCCTGGGAATGACGGGTTCAGCCTCGGGGGACTTCGAGGCTGACCTCGTGGCTCGGAGGGCGTTGTATGTGAGAGAACGCCCCTTTCGAAATCCGGTTCCCGGACCGCAGACCGAGCCGGGGATCACTATAGACGCGGATACTGGAGGGGATGATGCAGCCCGCTAGGAATGATGCGTGGCAGTTGTTGAACGAGTTCACGAAGAACCCGAGCCTGATCAAGCACGGGCTCTCGGTCGAGGCGGCGATGCGGGCTTATGCCCGGCGCTTCGGTGAGAATGAGGATGCCTGGAGCATCATCGGCTTGGTCCACGATTTCGACTACGAGCAGAACCCGACCGAGGCGACCCATTTGCATGTCGGCCTCGGCATCCTCAGGGAGCGGGGTTGGCCCGAAGAGTGGATTCTGGCGGTCGGTTCCCATGCCGATTACATGGACATTCCACGGGACATGCCTGTGCGCAAGACGCTGTTTGCTGTTGACGAGTTGACGGGATTTTTGACTGCCTGCGCCCTGGTACGTCCTGACAAGAGCATCGCCGAGGTCAGGGTCAAATCGGTCAAGAAGAAACTCAAGGACAAGGCCTTCGCCCGGGCGGTCAACCGGCATGATGTCTACTCGGGCGCAGAGGCTCTGGGAATCGACCTGGGTGAACACATCGAGTTCGTCAGGGACGCCATGGCGACGATCTCGGGGGATCTGGGATTGCCTTAGTCCACTTACCCTCGAACTACTTCGAAAAATCGAGGCAAACACATATCGGGAACGATAACGGGCTCGGGCTCGGGGGAGTGGCTTCCCTCCGTCGGTTTTCCCCTTACAATGGGTCGGATGGATGCGCGAGTTCTCAGAGGCGATCGTTTTTCCCGGATACTGAAGTCCGGGCGGGCCAGGTCACGCTTCCTCAGGAAGGACGAGCTTGGGGGGCAGTGGCTTCAGACTCTGCCGGACCTGACTCGTCTGCCCGAGCCATTTCCGATCTTCAATGCCGATGAGGACGACATTATCGGGTGGGGTTACCCGGTCCACAGGTCGGGAGGCATGCGCCGCCTGGGTTCGCATCTGAAACGACAAATCGGTAGGGAATTGGAATATCTCCAGCTTGAAAAACCGGACCCGGACGATCGCCGGAAGGTCGTGGCAGGCCGGGAGAGTGTTACGGAGTCGATGGAGAAGGCGTTTGTCAATGTCATGCTCAACGACCACGGGCGATCGTTGGTCGAGGTCTTCGTGATGTCGTTGTCGGCCGATATTCAGAAACTGCTCTCGGCGGTACCACGGTTTCTGAGCAAGAATGCCGCGGTCGGTGTTGACGGTGACGCCACGGTGCGACAGCTGGCGTCGATTCTCGCCGGCTTGATTCTGAAGGCCGCCACCCAGGCTGGAGATCGGATTCGTAGATTGTCCGATGTATCGCCGCCTGGGGAAATCTCTCCGATTTTTGACCTGATGTGCCGGGATCCGCTGCTGCTGGTTGAGGAGGGCATGCCGTCGAACTCGGATCGGTTGGCGTTCCTGCTTCCCAGTCGTTCCCATGGCGACACTGCGGCCCTGCTGGCTTCGAGCCGGGACGTCGGTATCCGGTTCGGCCAAATCCTCCGACGGCGCCCCGAGTGGCGGGGAATCGTTCGGCACGCCTGCGGTATCGACTTCAATCCGGCCGGGCCTGATGCCGGCTTGGAGCCCTCCTTTTTGGACCTGGTCAGCGAAGTCGGCTTGAATTTGGACCTCGATCTCGACCAGGAAGAAATTTCCAGGCTCCGGGCGTTGGGTCTCAGGTTGAAGAGTCTGGAGTTGGTTGCGTCCTTGAGGAAGGCCATTCTGATTGTTGATCGGGGCGCCGAGGATGAGTGGATGATGAAGGTCGCCGGGCGCAAGACCGTCGTTGCCGCTTCGACCAGACCATTCGATTTTGCGGCTCAGGGTGTTGTCGACTCGTCGGTCTTCCGTTTTGGTCTGATTTATGACCTGACCAATTTCACCGCCGTCCTCGAGGAGGTCCGAAAGGCCGGTCGAACGGCCGAGGAGCAGGCGCTTCAGTTCATGTATGTCTTTCAGAGTCGGACCCAGCAGATCCAGGTCTCCAGGCGGCTGACCTTTGAGAAATTCATGGGTGACGGTGCTTTCCTCTCCGCTCGTCGCGCGGCCAGAACCTTGGCCGCCGCCTGTGAGATCCAGCAAGCGTATGACCGTCTCCGTCACGAAGGTTTCCCATTTGACAAGGGGTTGAGGATTGCGGTCAACGCAGCGGAATACCGGCTCCTGCCGATGGGAGGGGGCGATGCGGGTCGACCAACCTATGAGTTCTTCGGTCACGGGATCGTTGAGCTGGCGCGCCTGACCACAGGCAAGAGCACCCGTGAGGTATCACAGGTTGCGGAACTCCTGGTCCACGCGGGTTACGACCAGGAACATGTTGATGAGTTTCTTCGTCCCCTGATAGAGGCCAGGGTCAAGAAGACCGGTCGAGCCCGACGGCCCTATGCGGTGATGCTGGATGCTCACGGTGAGTTGATCAACGAAGGCATCGTAGTGACCCTCGCGTTTGTCGAGGCACTGGGCCGGGAGTTGGGATCGTGTCCCCTCTGGGAGGGTGAGGTGGACGGCCTCCGTTGGCTGGTCCTCAATCTCGACCCGGCAGGACGGGAAATGATGCCTGTCGGGCTTCGTCTCTTGGGTGTCGCGCGCCTGAAGGGCCTCGAGCCGGTCGAGCTGGTCGAGGCAATGCCCTGGCCCTGGGAAGAGGCGCCTCCACGGCAACTGAAAAAGACCTTCGACTTGGTCGATTCCCTGCGCAGGGCGGGCGGCCCGGGCCCTCTGGATGTTGACGGGGATTCCATGGCCGAGGTCCGGACGATCTCGGAGGATCTGGTGGTCGTCAGCTTTACCGAGTCCACCGGTATGCGGCGCTGGATTCTCGGAGAATTTCGGGCGTCGGACGACGTGATCGTCCATGCCCTTCACGTGCCTCTGGTCGTGCCTGCAGAAGCCGGGCCGATCGAAATGTGGCTCTTCCGTTCTCGCTTCGATCTGGCCGGCATGTATGAGGTTCTCAGGAGAGAGTCGTCGGGGATTGCTCGGCCGATGTCCCAGATACGGGAGCAGCCGGACTTTCAGGCATGGTTCCTGGCCGCGCCCCACAAAGCGCCGTAGGTGATCTCCAAGAAACACAATTGAACCGCAAAGAGCGCTCAGAGCGCAAAGGTGAAGAAGTCATGCGTTTCTTCTTCTTTTTGTGCCTTTTCGTGCCTCTTTGTGGCTGCCCTTCTTGTGGCTTTTTGCAGGAGGCTGAGCCGACAGCTCCCCGTCAGCCGATTTCCTCGAGCAGCTGGCAGTAGCTTCGATACCGACCCCGGTCGATCAGGCCATTCTCGACGGCGTCTCGGACGCCACACTGAGGTTCGTGGACGTGGCTGCAGTTGGAAAAACGGCAGTTCCCCAGGTTGTCTGTGATTTCCGGAAAAGCGCTCTGGATCTTTTCCGAACTGATGTCCCAGAGGCCGAATTCCTTGAGTCCGGGCGTGTCTACGACGAACCCTCCAAAAGGAAGGGGCATCAACTCGGCTCGAGTCGTTGTGTGCTTGCCTTTCCCGGTTGCCTCGGACAGACCGCCGACTCGAAGCTTGAAACCCGGGTAGACGGCGTTGAGCAATGAACTCTTGCCTGCCCCCGACGGCCCGCAGAACAGGGTCGTGCGATCTGGAAGCAGCCGTTTGATCTGGCCCAGGCCCCAGGCGGAACGAGCCGAGACCTGAAGGACCTCATAACCGAGACGGCTGTAGATCGCCGTCCACGCCTTGGTTCTCCCGGGCCCCTGATCGATCTTGTTGAAGACGATTACCGGTGTGATGCCGGCGAGGTGAGAGGCGACCAGAAATCGATCCAGGAGTCCCGACTTGGGTTCCGGAGCCTTGGTGGCAAAGACCAGCAGGGCCTGGTCAACGTTGGCGGCGAGAACCTGGGGCCGAGGGGACCCTACGGCCTTCCTTGTCAGACAGGAGGACCGTTCCCGGACCCCCACGATCACACCGTCGGATGTGCCACGGTCGATGGAAACCCGGTCCCCGACGACGATTGTCGAGGCCTCAGGCGCCCCGCCGTCCCAGGTCAGATTCCTCCTGGCGGTGACCAGGAGTGGCCGGTTGTCGACCTGCACCCGGATCAGACCGCCATGCCTGGCGATGACCGTCCCTTCCGTAAGTTCCATATCCCACGAGTATACAGAGGCTCACCGATGAAAACGCGGAGGCCGGGAAACCAGCTCGTCGACGGCCCTACAGAAGCGTGCGAACTCCGGGTAGTCTTCAGGCGTCACGGTCACCGCGGGAATTTCGAGAATCAGGGTGGAACTCCGACGCCCCTCGAGGTTCTCGAGAGTCTCGTCCACACGGCCCCAGGAGGCTGAGAGTCTTCGGGCCGGCCGTTCTGCTACCCATTCGGGAGGCGCCTGGATGACCGTCTCTTCCCTGCGAAGGATCGGCAGCTGAAGAACCAGAGGCTGCCGTCGTTCGGACAAGGAGGCGAGAACCGGTGCGAGTGCAGAAGAGGAATTGAGGCCGCGGCACTCTATTGTGGTCCCAGTTTCAACGCAGGCGTCAGGCAGATCCATGAGAAACCGAACTTCCAGAAGCTCATTGTGGTGGATGGTTTCCCCCCGTACGTTCTCCGCTCCCGGGAACAGACCCGAGGCCAGGCGGCCGAACACCGTGTCCCGCCGATCAGCGGGGACCGAGCGCAGGTTTTCGGCAAACCGTGTCGCCTGGGCGTCACGCAGCCACATCGTGAAGATGATCTCAGCGGCGCCATCGGTGTCGATTACCGCCTGGAGCGTTGTGTGTTCCTCGAGATGGGGGTTGGGGAATGTGGGGAGGTCCGAGAGGAGGAATACTTCGGCGCCGGGATCGGACAGGGGCAGCATCAGGGCATCGCTGCCCTGCAGGATCGGTGACAGGTGATTGACGCCTGAGGTCTCCTCGTGCAGATCGGTCCATATCTCGGTTGACCCTCGGCGGGCGCGAAGCAGGGGAAGGGTGAAGGCGTCTGCCGATGGGACCCCCAGGTGTGTGCCGGCAAAGGGTGCGGGCCGGGACAAAGCCAGATCGACCTCCCAGTCTGCACTGAGCAGCAAAGCGGCCAAGACGCCGAGTCGGTTTCCCAGGCCTCGGGAGAGGGCAGCTCCAGCAGAAACACCGAGGTCCAGGATGGCGTTCCCGGCATCGACCGTGTCGAGCAGGGCCGAAACCAATGATCGCATCTGCTCGGTCGAGGTCTCCCCTTCGAGGTGTTGCTTGGCAAAGTGCCGGATTTCTCTGGTTGGGCGAACAACCGGGATCAGACGATTGCGGAGATTGTCGCCGACGGTCTCCCAGTCGATGCCAAAGCCGTAGGTAACCCAGGGCAGGAGTTCCTGAGTCGGAGGGCCAAAGGGTTCATCGGGGGTGGCCGGGACATCCTTGGCCCGCCACTTGCGGACCGTCAGACCGGCATAAGATCCGGTGGTTGTCTCGAGGCCGGTGAAGAGGCCTTCGACGGCCAGGTCGATTTCCGGGGGATGGAGCAGGATGTACTCGGACAATCCAAAAGCACGGTCAGAATCGGCAAAACGGTAGACGTACGGTGAGAGATGGCCCGGGATATTGGGCGAAATTGCGGAAACTGCGGCGACGTACTCCTCTTCGACCATGTCCCCGGCCTCGACTTCGCCGAGGCTGATTCCCCGGGAGGTTGGTGTGATCTCTGCGGGAACGATCTTTCGGCCGTCTGGTTTGACAATTGCCAGAGTGATACGAACCGCGCCCGGCATCTGCTCCAAGGTCGAGGCCTGGCGTGCGCCGGCAGGAGTCAAAGCCTTGCTGAGGCCGTGATAATAGTAGAGGCTGGAGCCGTCCGGGAAGATTCTTTCGACGGCCTGATCCAAGAGGAGGACGACATCGACGTCCTCTTCCGACACCGAACTCGAATGGGCAACGTCCGAAATAGACACCTGGAAGGGCGCCCAGAACGGTTCGATCGCGCCTCGTCGCCATGCAAGGGTCAAGAGGTCAAGATCGGCCGGGTATCGAGCCAATAGCTGCGCGGTGGTGGGACCCATGTCGGCGGAAGCCGACATGGGCTGGGGACCCGCTTCGGCGCGAGCCGGAGAGGGCTGGGGATCCTGGTAATCAGCCGATCCCAGAGTGAGGCTGAGATCGAGGCCCCTGAGACCGGGAAGAACACCCCAGGTGTCCAGGGCCTGATCCAAAGCCGTTCGGGCCTCGTCGTGGCGTTCGGAGCGCAGCAGCAACCGGATGCGATCGGCGTCGAGGTCGGGGTCCCGAACCCTTTGCCTCAGCCTGTCGATCAGAGAGATGGCCGAATCGGTCGAACAGCCCTCGGCCAGTTCGGCAATGTGACCTCTCCGCAGAGGCGCCCGGATTGACAGGGAGTGAAGAACATCCTGGTATTCGGTCCAGTGCTCAAGGCCTTCGAGGACCTGAAGACGCAGTCGTTGAACGCTCTCAGTCGGACCCAGCACACCTTCCAGCGTCACCAGGGCATCGGCGGCCTCCTGAGGCCATCCCCTATGCACGGCCTGTGTGATCCGGAGGCGAAGAACGCGAACATCCAAGGGATACGCTTCAATCAACTGCTCCTGAAGACGCTCCACGTCTTCAATTCGGTTTTGTCGGGTGGCCAACAGCCGCTCGACCAATCCGGTGATGGGCAACTGGCGGCACCGCCGCAGGTGCTCGGCTGCACGCCCGGTAGCGACCTCTGGGGCCTCTCCGGTCGGTTCGAGCAGCGAGAAGGTGCCGGCGGCCAGATGGGCCATTGGGTGGTCGGGCGCTGCGGCGAGTGCCCGTTCCAGCAGGATTTTCTGGAGCGGAATGTCGCCTCGAAATCGAGCCACGGCAACCGCGCGCAGCAACTCAGGAGCGGTTCCTTCGCCCGGTGGGTCGATCTCCGGTGTCGGCGGGCGATCAGGGGTTACGGTCGAAGGCGCCCACTCAGGTTCGAGTTCGGTCGGGTCGGTGGGGGGCACGTTGACGGCCCTGCCTTCGCTGTCGAACAGGCCCACTCTGACGGAGGCCAGGCCCTGGGGCGCCATGGCGACCCTCAATCGGTGCCATCCTGGGGCCAACTGCATCCGGTACCAGTTGACCTTGGGGTCGTCGGTGCCGGCGAAGCGGATTCTGTCCACCGAGGCCCCGTCAACCTCGAGATTAAGATCACCCTGCGCCTCGACGACCAGGTAGCCATCGACCGCATCGGTGATCTCGATCGTCCAGGCCGTCATGACGACACCCCCGAGAAGGAGGGATGGCGGGACTGCAATGCGTCCATCCTCGGAGGCGATTCGAACCCGGTAGTGCGTGCCGGGTCCTTTCCACGGCGTGCCCAGGGGCGGTAATTCGATATCGGGAGGAACGAGGTCGCGTTCAAGGTCGAGGCGCCCGAACGCAGCCCACGGGCCCGTACTCTCGGCATTGTTCAA
>JBDLIO010000018.1:0-12117 GCA_039714865.1 Acidobacteriota bacterium
ATCACACCCGGAACAACCCATGTGTCGTCGATTTCGGGACCGTACGCTGTGATCCAGAAGGTCAAGTCGGCGTCGCCGGGTTCACGCCTGAACAACTGATAGGTGGGGAAATTGGCGCCCGCATTCCAACTGATCCACACCCGATCCAGGTAGAGGCCATCTGTGGCCGAGACTCCCGTGGGCATCGCCGGAGGATCACCCGAGGGCGTCCAGGTGGGATCGATGGAAAGAGACCTGAGGGCGCCGGGGTTGCTCGTGGTCCAGAACCATGAGGCCAAGTAGGTGATGTTGACATTCATCAGGGTGTCGAGATTGGCGGTCCGGATGGTACCGTCCGACGAGGCGTAATAAAGATAGTGCTGTCCGGCAGGCCATCGTACGGCCACGAAGCAGCGTTCCTGCCTCGGGTCTCCCGCTTCGATCTGCTGGCTGATCGGAATCTCCCGACCGGTGAAATGGGGATTGTGCTCAAACGGATCGAACTCCTTGAAGGTGCCGTCGGCGGCGGCGTACCAAAGGTAGCTATCGGCATCGGCGGCGAGGTGCCGGCGATTGCCGGGATTGGGTTCGCTGTAACCGAACGCGGACAGCGGAATTGTGTACATCCTGGTATTCGAATACAGCTCATAAACCTCAACATTGCCGTTGGAGTTGGAGATATAGAGCCGCCGGGCGTTCCGGTCTATGGCGATCGTCCGGATGGCACCGTAAAAGCCATCATTGATATCCGAAATGGTCGGACCGGCGACCAGGGTGCTGACCACGACGGAGTGCACGTGATTGTCGGACGCCGAGTACCACAAGAGATCGGTGGTGGGGTCGTAGGCGATATTGCGACCTGTCGCGGGGCTTGGAGGCGTTCCGAAAAAGGCGTTCGCCGGAATAGCAACTCCGGAATCGCCGGTAGTGAGCATGTCCATGGCCCTCACCTGCCCATCCTCGAGACCGTAGAAAAGCAAGCCGGTCGCTTCGCTCTGGTGGGCAAAACCCGCCACAGCCGCTGCGATCAACACGGCGAGGCAAATGCGATACAGGGGGTTGGTTGTTTCGGTGTTGGTTTTGGTCGTGGTCAAAAACATGGTGTCCTCCTCGTTTCGGTCGTTGTGATTGCCGCCTCTTGCGGCTGCCTCTACTGTGTGAAGCGAAGAAAATCCGAACACTGGTTGTGATGGAGCGCACATCAGGACCGGGTGCCAATCGCGCCGTTCTTAATTCAATTTCGTTCTCTTGGCGGCTCCTTCTGAATCTTGGCGTTCTCGGCGGTCCAGCTGGGTTCTCATTCGGGTCCTTGTTGATTCCGTCTTCGCTAGTTGGGAATGAGATGCTTTCTTGCCATGATATATTTCCGACATGATCGGAAAGACACTTGCCCACTACGAGATCCTGGAGAAGATCGGCGAGGGCGGTATGGGAGAGGTGTATCGGGCGCGAGACATGCAGTTGGATCGAGATGTGGCGGTCAAGCTCCTTCCGGACACCTGGTCCAGCGATTCTCTTCGTTTGCGACGTTTCGAGCGCGAAGCCAAGGTCCTTGCGTCTCTCGAACATCCCAACATTGCTGCTGTCTACGGATTCCACGAAGACAACGGAGTGCACTTCATCGCTATGGAGTTGGTCGAAGGGGAGACGCTTGCCTCAAGCATCACCGATGGGGGCCTTCCCCTCGACCGGCTGCTCGAGATCGGGATCCCGTTCATCGAGGCGATCGTATTTGCCCACAAGAAGGGCGTGATTCACCGCGACCTCAAACCGACGAATATCATGTTGGACCCTTCCGGCCGGATCCGGATTCTCGACTTCGG
Organism: Acidobacteriota bacterium; assembly: GCA_039714865.1. Taxonomy (GTDB): domain Bacteria; phylum Acidobacteriota; class Thermoanaerobaculia; order Thermoanaerobaculales; family Sulfomarinibacteraceae; genus DAOWGJ01. The sequence continues at coordinate 1,803 of JBDLIO010000018.1, forward strand.
CCTCGCAGTCTTGCTCCAAGAGGAGTCCGACCCCGACGGGGAGGATATGACCGTTGACGCACTGACCACAGACGGTGAGGTCGTGGGAACCGTCGCCTACATGGCGCCGGAGCAGTTGGAAGGACGCAGCGTCGATTCGCGTGCCGACCTCTTCTCGATCGGCGTGGTGCTCTACGAGTTGGCAACAGGGAAACGCCCCTTCCGCGGCAACAGCACCGCCGGTGTCGCTTCGGCCGTTCTCCGTGACGACCCCCTCTCGGTCAGAGAAGTCCGTCCGGACCTCCCGGCGGATTTGGCCCGCGTGGTGCGCCGCTGTCTGGAGAAAAACGCCGATCGACGGATACAGACGGCGACTGACATCCGCAACGAACTCGAGGATCTTCGTGAAGGGCACCGAACGGACGAACCAGTACCATCAATCGGTATTCCGGGGACTTCTCGATCACTCGCAGAGCATCACATGGTGATCACAACCGAGCATGTGCGGCGGCTGTCGACGCAGATCCCGCGCATGGTCGGTGATTCGATGACCTACCTTGACAATCAGAACGACTCGGACGTACTGGTCATCTACCTGCACGGCATCGGCGGCGACCAGCGACTCTACGAGGACGTCTTGCGAGAAACACCTTGGCGGGCGATCGCCCCTTCACTCTACGGGTTCGGACAATCGGCTCGAATCCGGCCGCCCCTCCCCCTCACCGACCACAACCTGCTCGTCACGTTCCTGATGGAAGAGGTCATTCGGCGGGTCCGGCCGCGGAGGGTGGTGCTGGCAGGCCATTCGTCCGGTTCGGATCAGGCGCTTCAAATCGTTGGTTCAGCAGAAGGGGTTAGGATACATTTCGACGGTCTCATCTTGCTGGGTCCGGGGGTCATGCCCGGCCCGGGTTTCGTCAGCGGCCCGTATTCCAAATTGACGGACGATCCGTCCGATATCCTGGAAGCGATTCGGACCGTAAGCGCGGCCGCAAAAGACCTCGACACCTGGCTGAAGTTTCACGACTACCTCGTCCACGCATTTGGGAAGTTCGGCACGGACATCGAGGTCTTGCGAAAATTCGCCCAGACCCTGATCACGGCCTACGACGATGATCAGTTCTTCGAGCTCTTTCGGGCGGCAACAGAACGGGTGCCCCAAATTCGTTGTGTCTTCAGCACTGATGAACACAACGACGCAGACCATGTCCTCAAGCGCCATATCGGGGCCAATGCCCTCGGAAACCGCTTCTCCGAAGAAATGATTGTGAGCGAAAGGGTAGGACATACGCAGCTGATTGACGCCGCTGTCCTCCTGCCTTATGTCGAAGAGATCGTGCGGGTCTCGGCCGAGTAACTCTCGGCAATCAGATGATGGGCCTCGGCGCCGGTCGCCACGCGGTCCGGGCACCCGGCAGCTCCGCAGATCGCGATTGCTTCGAATCCCCTCCCGGCCAGGGCGAGATCAAGAAGATCCTCGGCAGCCAGAGTTGGTCGGCCCGATCGTTCCTTGAGGGGAATCTCGATCCCGCCCAGTCCGTCGAAGGCTCGGTAAACGACCTCCGTACAGACGAGGCGATCCGAGCGGAAAAAGTCGAAATCGAAGTTATAGCCCTTGCCCTCGTGAACAGAGACCCTGGCCAAAGCCGTAGTGATGTCAGCCACCTCGAGTTGCGGCCGAATAACCGCCACCACGTCGACCGCGAGGGTTTGCTCAAGAGGGCGGTATAGCACCCCGTCCTTGAGCGCTTCGAGAACCCGCCGGTCACCACTCCAACGGTCACACCGTTTGGCATTGATCTCGATGCCAAGCCGTCCCCGATCTTCGCAGCTGCCGACATAGAGGGCGGCGTGGGGCCAGTATCCAGGAAGGAAAAGATTGGTCACGGCGTGGTCATGGCGGGTTATCAGCACGTCTCCCGGCATCAGGAGAGCATCGAGTTCGGCCTGCAAGGCTCGGCCGATCCTCGGCAGAGTCCAATGATCGTGAAACTCCGACACCAGACGTCCCGAGGCCTCAAGCGCCGAAAAGAGTGTCTGCTGACGCGCCGAGGCGCCGCGACGGCGAAGGCTGTGGGCAAGATACGATAGCAGTCGTGCGGCATATCGCCGCCGGCTCGGGTCAAGCACAGCCTCCCGTTCGCCGAGGGCCCTCACATGCTCACCGACAATGGAATCCTGGCCCATCGCCTCCAGCATCGACCGGTGCCGATGTGCGAATCGCATCGCCTGATCCATCAATTTGGCCTTCTGGGGATCAGTGAACGACTCGAAGACGGCTGTGAACTGCTTACGTGGAATCCTGTATCGTCGGCTGCCTTCATTGAGCTTGCGCTGAACCAGCTTGTTGGTTGCAGCTTCTTCGACGAGGTACTGGTCGAGACGTACGATCAGACAGGCCGCCGAGTAACCGAGCACGAAACAGCGCCAGCCAAAGGTGTTCAGTACCCTCGAGATTTCGCCGCCGACCGGCTTCGAGACCTCACCGAGAATCTCCCACAGCCCGTTGCGGATGGTGAGGAAATGGGCGAACCAGACGAGCAACTCTTCCTCCTCGTCCGGGCGAAAGAGGCCTCGCTGAGTAACCTCGTCGTCCCGGAGGCAGCGGGGTACATTCTCAACCAAGGCCGGCACCGCCTCGGCCAGAGCTTCGACGGCCCGGGATGCCCCGACGACGAGGTCATCTTCAAAACAGCCCGAGACCGAGTGAGACACCGGTGGTTTCTTGCGGTCACCCATCAGTGAATTGTAGCGAGTCGTATCACTATTTATGCATGTCTATCAGCTCACCGCTGTAACGATGAATACCCCCGGGCCGGCGCGCAGAGAGGGGTCTGGAAAGTCAGGTGGCACTTATCCAGCGAACCTTAGCCTTCCGGGCCTGCGGAGGATTGTGCAAATAATCCGGAGTATCATGGTTTCGCGGAGGGCTCGGTATGCCCTACCTTTTGGGTAGAAGGTGCCGAACAGGTCGGCGCCTACTCACTCAACGGTCCCCAGGGACCTTTCTTTCAGGAGTATTTCTGTCCAACTCTCCCCGTCGCCAGCTCGGAACCACCGGCATTCAGATCTCTCCCATCGGACTCGGCTGCATGGGCATGTCCGATTTTTATGGTAAAGCCGATGACGGCACGAGCACTGCTCTGCTGCATCACGCCCTCGATACCGGCATGAACTTTTTTGACACCGCCGACATGTACGGCCCGTGGACCAACGAACGACTCGTCGGCGGGGCCCTTCGCCCCCGCCGCGACGAAGCCGTCATCGCCACCAAATTCGGCGTCATGCGCGACGAGAATGGCGGCTGGCTCGGCATCAACGGCAAGCCCGAGTACGTGGGCGCCAGCTGCAATGCCTCCCTCGAGCGCCTCGGTATCGACACCATCGACCTCTACTACCAACACCGGGTCGACTCGGATACGCCCATCGAAGAGACCGTCAGCGCCGCGGCGGGCGGACGGTACCAGGTGCACGAGAAGATCAGATGTCCCCTCTATTACCTCTCTAATCTGTCATCCCGAGCGGAGGCCCGCAGGGCCGGAGCCGCGGGATCTCCCTGGACCAAACGCCGGCCTCGGACTGGGAAGATCCCTCCACTCGGTCGCTGAAGCTCCCTCGGTCGGGATGACGAACGGTGGAGTATTGGAAATCGCAAAAAGGTGCCAGATGGGATGAGGGGGCCGGCCTACTCATCCCATCTGGCACCTTTCCTGCTACTCGGCGGCATGGGTTCACTTTGGGGTCGCGCCTCCGCCGGGTCAACCCAGCATCTCGATGAGCTCATTGCTGAAACGGTGAATATCACCCGGCCGGCGGCTGATTGAAGAAGGGATCATCCACCAACCCGGCGAAGGCCTCCCTGGCGATGGCGTCGGCGCTGAACCCTGAGACCTCCGTACCGAGTTACGGCCACACGTTGGACCACGAATCGGGGTCGCCGCTCTCGAAACCGTCCCAGAAAATCAGTGCCGGATCCCGCGCCTCGTAGGCCCCCATGTCCACAGTTCGGCCTTCGTCATCAGGAATACCGGTGTCCGGCACGGAGGGGATGTTCTCCCGACGCCAGTAGTTGTCGAGATCGAGATCAATCATCTCGTCGGTCCAATGGTCCTCGTCGATATCCGCCAAATCCTCGGGAATGGCCGTGCTGTCGCCGGCATCGACGGCCGGCGAATCGAGGTTGATCCGGAGTTCGGGGTCGGCAAAGGACGGGTCGTCGGTGAGGATTTGGGTGCCTCCGTGCGCCCAGCCTCCCTGAACGATACTGTAGTTGACGGTGGCGGGAGTGGTCCAGAAGGAGATCTGCGGATTGGTACCGGTGTTTCCCCAGATGATCGAGTTCTCAATCACGAACGCCTGGGTCGAGTATGTGAAGATGCCACCGCCCTCGCCGCCCGCCGAGTTGCCGGACAGGCTCACGTTGACAAGTTCCGGCTGAAGACCGGCGCTCTCCAGGGCAATCCCGCCACCACGCCATGCCGAGTTGCCGGTGAAGATGCAGTTGACCAGAGTTTGAGCCTCGGCCGAAGCAACCGATCCGTAGTAGCCCCCGCCGTGGCCTCCCGCCGCCTGGTTGTTGATGAAGCGGCAGTTGTAGGCCTTGACCGTTCCTCCTAAATTCGCCATAACTCCACCACCGGTTTGGGCGGCATAGTTGTCGATCATCTTCACATTGACCAGAGTCAACCCGCCTCCGCGGGCACGGACGCCTCCCCCTTCGCTATCGATGGACCCGCCATTGGCGTAACCACGTGTGATGGTGAGCCCGTTGAGCATGGCAGTGGGATTGGATCCCTCAGCAAGGACCACGTGGTAGCAGTTGTCGGTCGCGCCTGCAGCGCCGATCTCGCCGCTGAGGATCGTGAGGCGGCTGATCCACTCGCGGAAGTCTCGAATGGTTTCGTAGCCGGCAAACCCGCCGTAGATTTCTACGCCACTCTTGGTCAGGAAGCTGTCGGACCGGCTGGTGCCCGGTTTGTAGGTCCCCTCGGTAACCCAAACCTCGATGCCGGACACGGCTGCGTTGATGCCGTCCTGGAGGCCGGTAAAGGCGTCGGCCCACGACGTGCCGTTATTGGCGCCGCCTGTGGCGTTGAGGTCGACGTAGACGAAGCCCAGGTCGATGTCGACGCCGGTCGCAGCACCGCCGCTGACTGTCACCGTGTCCCGGTCACCGTCGCCGTCGGCGTCGTACCAGGCCAGAACATCATCGGGGCGCGGTTCGCCGAAGTTGCCGTCGCGGGCCAACAGCACGGACACGAAAAATGTCCCGTCCGTTACCGGGAGCGAGAACGCCCCACCAGATATGGAGACGATGACCGTCGCATCCGGCGGCCCGAAGGGATCCAAATGGGCGGCAACCTGGACCTCAGTGGCGCCGCCGGGGTCGCCCCAGAAGGTAACAGTGCCCTCGATGGTGCCCGCGGCCGATGCCACAAAGGGTGCAAACACCAGGATCAGGCTGGATATGACAAATGAGTGAACCGGACATGAAAGGCGCATGAGATCCTCCCTGCGCGGTCGCAAGACGAACGATCGCGATCTCCAATCAATATCAAGTCTCAGTTTTGAGACAAGCTCATTGATACATCACTCCAAATTTTGCACTTGCTTCTAAAGTTAATGCCTGTTCGCCGAATGTCAACAGACGTTCCCGCGCGGACGAAAGAAAACGCCAGTCTTGATTACACTGGTCCGCGAGAAAGGCGGTGGATAGATGCCCGAATCAGTGATGGCGATCGACCAGGGGACTACAGGGTGCACGGCGATGGTGCTGGGGCAAGACGGCAGTGTCCTCGGACGTGCCTATGCGGAGTTCAACCAGTACTATCCCGAGCCCGGGTGGGTCGAGCACGATCCGGAGGAAATCTGGGTAGTCAGCCTCGAGGTGATGGGCAATGCTATTGAGGCGGCGAACCTGGGTGCCGGAGACCTGAAGGCCATCGGCATCACCAATCAGCGAGAGACCACCATCATCTGGGACCGCAAGACGGGGGTTCCACTGCACCCGGCAATCGTGTGGCAGAGTCGCCAGACCACCGACATCTGTGAGCAGATCAAGGCTGACGGCCTCGAACCGATGATCCACGAGCGAACGGGCCTCGTGATGGACCCCTACTTTTCGGGCTCCAAGGCCCGCTGGATCCTCGATTGCTATCCCCATGCCCGCAGCCGGGCCGCCGCCGGCGAATTGCTCTTCGGGACAATTGACAGTTGGCTGCTCTACCGCCTGACCGGGGGTGAGGTTCACGCCACCGATCCCACCAACGCCTCGCGAACCCTGTTCTTCAATATTCGATCCCAACGTTGGGATCCCGAACTGCTGGAGATCTTCGGTGTGCCCGAAGCCATGCTCCCGGAAGTGCGACCGAGCGCCGGAATCTTCGGCCACACGATTAACCAGGGCGGGCTGCCGGCCGGAATACCCGTGGCTGGGATAGCCGGCGATCAGCAGGCCGCCCTTTACGGCCAGGGGTGCTGGCAACCGGGAATGTCGAAGAATACCTACGGCACCGGGTGTTTCGTCATGGTCAACACCGGCAAGACGCCGCAGACCAGCAGTTGCGGAATGCTGACTACAATCTGTTGCGACGCGCACGGACAACCGGCCTACGCCCTCGAGGGCTCGATCTTCACCGCAGGGGCCGCCGTCCAGTGGCTGCGGGACGAATTGGGCCTGATCGGGAGCGCAGTCGAAACCGAAGAGGTTGCGGCCCGGATCGGCGACACCCAGGGGGTCTACGTGGTCCCGGCTTTCACCGGACTCGGCGCCCCCTACTGGGACATGCACGCCCGGGGGGCCATCGTCGGACTGACTCGAGGCGCAGGTCGAGACCAGATCATCCGGGCCACACTCGACAGCATCGCCTACCAGACACGGGACGTCATCGAGGCCATGAACTGCGACGGCTACGCTGCCGTGACCGAACTCCGCGCCGACGGTGGCGCCTCCGCCAACAACCACCTGATGCAGTTCCAGGCCGACCTCCTGGGTATTCCCGTCGTTCGGCCGAAACTGCTGGAGACCACAGCGGCCGGCGCCGCTTTCCTCGCGGGCCTCGGATCGGGCTTCTGGCAGGGTCATGAGGAACTCGAAAACGTCTGCCGGATAGACCGCACCTTCACTCCCGAGATGGATTCAGCTCAACGGGATAAACTTTATGCAGGTTGGAAGATGGCGGTCATGCAAGTGTCAAATCAACACGGGGGATCATCGTGAAACATAATGAGGGTTGGATCAAAAGTAACGACGGCAACAAGCTCTACTGGAGACGCAGTTCTCCCGACGTCGAGCCATCTGGAGTCCTACTCTTCGTTCACGGACTGGCCGAGCACTCCGGCAGATACAGCCACGTGATGGAGCACTTCACGGAGCGGGGGTTTGACTGCTGGGCATTTGATTACAGAGGGCATGGGCAGAGCCCGGGGCACCGGGTACACGTGAACCGTTTCGACGAGTTCTTGACAGATGTGAAGGCCGCTCACCAGTTGGTGCGGGAGAGCTGTCCCGGCAGACCCCTCTTTCTGATCGGCCATTCCCAGGGCGGACTGATCACCCTGCGCTACACCCTGGCCCACCCGGAAGACCTGACGGCGGTCGTCGTCTCATCGCCCTTTCTCGGGGTCCACCCAGATTCGAGACCGAATCGATTCCTGCGGTTCCTGGCAAAACTGCTGTCGGCGGTTGTGCCACGATTGATGCTCTCCAAGCCCCCCGACGCCAGTCTGCTCAGCCACGACCCGGAGGTCGGTCCGGCGTACCTCGCCGACCCCCTGACCAGTCGCTCCGTTTCGGCGCGCTGGTTCACCGAGGTGATGGCCGCGCATCGCGACACCTATGAACGAGCAGGCGAACTGAAGACCCGCACCTTGGTGATGCAGTCGGGCGACGACCGACTGGCAGACCCGGCGGCGACACGCGCCTGGGTCGAAGCTGCGCCGTCCGATCTGGTGGACTATGTCGAGTGGGACGGCTTCTACCACGAGATGTTCAACGAAACGGAGAAAGCGCGGGTTTTCGACCGGCTCGAGGCGTGGATCCAAGCTGCCCGGCGAATGCCGGAAACGCCCGTTGAAGGTGACCGACACTCGCCATGACCGTTTCCGTATCGAATGAAGGTTGACCCTTGTAACATTATGGAATCCCGGTGCCGCACCGGGAAAGCACTCACCTTTTTGGAGATTCCCGTGAAGTCATTTTTCAGCCGGTTGTTCGGTCTCGAAGAGACACCACAAGCCGATCCCACCAGCGACACCGAAACGGTTCGCCGAATCGTTCGGGAAATCGACCGCCTCGATCCTGCCGAAGGGCGCTTTATAGCGTCCTTTGCCTTTGTGCTTTCCAGAGTCGCGAACGCCGACATGGAGATCAGCGAAGAAGAAACCCAGCGTATGGAAGAAGTCGTGCGCGAGGTCGGTGGTCTCAACGAGGCACAGGCGGTTCTCGTAGTGCAAATCGCCAAGTCACAACAATCACTGTTGGGGGGGACCGAGAACTACCTGGTGACCCGCGAGTTCAATGCCATCACGGACCGGGAACAGAAGGAGCGGCTGCTCCACTGCCTGTTCGAAATCTCCGCAGCAGACGACGAGATCTCGCTGGTCGAGGAGAACGAGGTTCGCAAAATCGCCGAAGAACTCCGCTTCGACCATCACGAGTTCTCGGCGATCCGTTCGAAATACAACGAAAAACGAAGGATCCTGCGGTAGTGTTGGGAGTGGAGCGCAGGGTTCCGGCCCCGAGCATACCCGGGAGGTAACGAATGCGACATCTGGCAATCGCAACGGTCATGATGGCAATGATTGGTCCGGCCTTTGGACCGGCGGTTGGTGCTGAAGAGCCGCTGAGGGTCGAGGTTTCGTCCGACGGACTCGAACGGGTTGTGATCGAGTCCGGCGAGACCACAAACGGTTTCCGGCGGGACGACGTGCCATTTCTGACCACACCCGACTGGTTCAACACCCTCCGCGTGCAGGTCGGCGGCCTCGACGTCGGAGACATCGACGGAGACGGTGATATCGATGTCGTGGTCGGCTGCTACCACTCCGACTCGTACCCTCCCTACCCCGACTGGGAAAACCTGATCTACCGAAACACCGGAGGAACGCTCGAAGCCGATCCGTCGTGGGTCTCGGCCGATCAACGCCACACCGGGGACATCCACCTGGCATTGATCAACGACGACGCCTACCTCGATGTTGTTTGTGGCAACGGGGGGTTCGGTTTCGACCCGTCCGTGGTCTATTTCGGTGGCGCCGCCGGGCCCAGTACAACCCCCGGCTGGCTTTCGGCTGACTCGGCCTGGAACAACTACATTCTGCCGTTCGATTTCGACCACGACGGGGATCTCGACCTGGTGACCGCGAACCAGGGCAATTCCCCGCAGGACCCCTACCGGCCGATGTACGTGTTCTTCAACAACGCAGGCACTGTCAGCACCTCACCGGGATGGCAGTCCTCCGAGACCTCGATCCAAAATTTCCTTGCGTTCGGCGACTACGACGGCGACGGCTGGGAGGACCTGGCAGTTTCAAAATGGGCCAATTTCGAAAGCGGGATCTACGCCAATGTCGAGGGAACACTGGCCACGACCCCTGCCTGGACCACCGGCGACACCGATACCGACAAAGGCGTGGCCTGGGCGGACGTGGACGGCAACGGCTGGCCGGACCTGGCCCTGGGCCATGACCCGACCCTCCTTTTCGGCAACTCGGAAGGCACCCTGACGCAGGCCTGGACCTCCACCGCTTCCTACCACGGCCACAGCGACATGCGTTTCTGCGATATCGATATGGACGGCGATGAAGACCTGCTGGAGATCCACTTCTCAAACGGTCAAGGCCACCTCTACCTCAACCAGGGGGGGACCCTGGACAGCGCGCCGTCGTGGACCTACGACTCGACAGCGGTAGGAACCGCTATCGCCTGCGGCGACATCTCGGGCGACGGCATGCCCGATCTGATCCTCGGCTTCTCCGGTGACACCTCGGTGGCGGTATTTTTCAATCAGCTCCCGGCGCCGATCTTCACTGACGGGTTCGAAGATGGAACAACCGACGCCTGGTCGATCACGGTTCCCTGACCCAAAATCAACGTTTACCGCACCTTGCAGCCGAATACCGGCGAGAAGTTCGGGCCAAGAGCCCAGATCATGCGGCCCGCCACAGGCGGGTTTTTGGGGCGGCTACCAGGCTCCGGTATCGCCTGATTCGAAGCCGTCGGCGAAGATGAGATTGGAGATCGCGTCAACCTCATAGGTGTAGCTGGCGCCTGCATTCGGATAAACGTCGGCCACCGAGAGGATCACCTCGGCATAACCATTCGCCTCATCAAAGG
>JBDLIO010000019.1:0-11772 GCA_039714865.1 Acidobacteriota bacterium
ACGGCGCCGCCTCGAAGTCTGCGCCGCGGCGCTGCAGCGCCCTGGCAATCTCGGTGCCCCGCGCCCGATTGAACCTTTCCGTGCCCTTGAACATCAGGTGTTCCAGCATGTGGGTCGCGCCGGTGTGGCCGGCGACCTCGTCCCTGGAGCCGACGCGATAGACAACTCCGAAAGTCGCAACCGGCGCCACCGCCGTCGGCGCCAGCAACACACTCAGACCATTGTGGGAGAGGCGGAACTCGGAGACTCCACCCTTACGTTCAATCAATTCGTAGGAAGTGTTCTTCATTCAGCCGTTGACGGTAGCAGAAAGGGCGGATAATAGCCAAAGCGCTCCCAGAGCAATTCGTGGACCTGTGGCGATGAGGGTGCTCGGCGGGTAGTGGCGCTCAAGAACCACAGCCCCACGAATTGCAAAGGAGGCAAGAAGGTGGGTCTTGGCCCACCAATCTAAGTTTGCCGTTCGAGCCATGGTGGGCCAAGGCCCACCCTACAGAATCGGTGTTCTACCCAATATCCTTCTGGCCTCTTTTTCTCTTTGTGCCTTTTTGTGGCTCTTCCTTCTTTGCGCCTTTGCGCCTTTGCGCCTTTGCGTTAAATTCTTCCTCTTTCGCCTCGCCGCAAATCACTCTCCCTCGGCTTCTCCTTCGGTGCTCTCAGGTGCTGCAACCTCTTCGAATTTGAACTCGGTCAGGGCCGCGGATGCGGTCACCCGGACGTTCGAGGCCGTACCCTCGACCGGCACGGCGATCGAAAACTCGGCCGACCCTCCAGGTTCCAGGGTCTGAGACAGGCCCGTCGTGCCCTTGCCGGCCGTTTCACCTTCGCCTGTCTGGGCCACGGCCGTGATGGCGATGGCGGTGACCGGTGTGTCCCCGGTATTGGAGACCTTGCCGGTCACCTTCATCACGGGGCCGACCTGCTCGCGCTGAAGGTCGGAGACCATCAACGAGGTCGTCCGGCCGGCACTCCCCGAGTCTCCGGCCTCAACGTCCGCCTCGGCCTCGGCGGCGCCGGGTCTGATATGGCCGACGTCCTGGTCGGTGATCTTCGCACCGTTCGGATCACCGGGCCCCGAGGCGATGGCGCTGTCGAATTTGCCCTTGGGCGCCGCCGGTTCGGCCGGCGCCTCAGCGGTCTCGGCCGCTGCCTCGACCAGCCCCGAGGCCTCGAGGTCGATATGCTCGGCCTCGTAGCGCTGGATCGCCCCGTTGGGCAGTTCGACCTCGACCCACGAACCGTTGAGGGTCAAGGAGGCAACCGTCACCGTGGCGCCGTCCGAGAACACCAGATTCCGGCCCTCGTCGGCCCCGGCCTGAATGGCACATGCCAGGACCAACACCACAAATGTCAGACAACAACGTTTCATCTATTCCTCCCGCCAGTTGACCATGCGCACCGGAGCGTCGAAGGAGGCGATCGGCTCTTCCAGCTCCAGGTTGTCCGTCGCCTGGATCACGTGGATCTTGCCGTCGGCGCCCAGATAGACGACCGGGTCACTGACCATCGCGGTATCTTCACCGAGGTCTTCGTAGCGCTCCTTGCCGGGTCTGGGATTGGCGCTCGCCAGGCCGACGACGTAGGTGCGGGCGCTGCCGCCGCGTTCACATGTTTGGGGTTCGTCGGGGGTATCCCCGTCGACCACCGTAATACCCTCGACCGGGTTGAAGGTCGAGAAGATGACGTATTCCAGAAGCACCAAGGCGTTGGTATTGACCTTCTCCCAGTTGTCGGTGACCGCGGAGTCGTAAAGCTCCAGGTACCAGCCGTCGACGGTGTCGCTGGCCAGGAAATTCTCCGTCTGGTCGCCGGAATCCAAATTCAGACCCTGCAGATCGCTGTCGGTGACGGCAACCACGGGATCCCCGGTCGGCTCGTTGAACACGTAGAACCGGTGGGGCGAGGCGTTGGTTTCGAAGATGCCGTCCCTGTCCCCCGAACCGATGGCGATCGCCACATTGGCGGTGCCGTCAGCATTGAAGGTGATCGGCACCAGGGCCGGCCGCATGAAGAAGGGCTGGTAGCCGTCGGCGTCGAAGATTTTTTCCACCTCCCAGTTCGTCACCCTGCCCGTCCCGCTGTCGACGGCCCCAACATCGGAGAAATCGATGCGGTAGATATTGCCCGCAGTCGTCGCGAAGTAGAGCTTTTCCAGGAAACCGTCGAGATCGATATCCAGGCCCTGCACGCCGCCGGGCACCATGCCTTCGACCTGCAGCTTGAGCAGGATCTCCCCTGTTTCCACATCCAGGCCGTAGATCCAGTTGCCGGTCACTTTATCGGCCTCCGAAAGGACGCCGAAGGCCGAGAACCCGCCTCCGAAGAAGGCGACCATTCGGTCTTCCTCACCACCGTCATCGACGTGCACGAAAGCGACCAGGGGTCGGGACCAGGTGTAACCGAGATCCGCCTCCCCATTGCCGATGCCGAAACCGATATCGGCCTCCTCATCGGAGGTGTCGGTGAACTCCCAACGAAACGCCGGCCAGGCGCCGCTGCAGCCACCATCAGTGCCGTCGGCACACATCGGATCACGACCGCTGTCCGGCGTTAACCCGGACGAATCCAGACTCTCCCATTCGTAGAGAACATTGCCGTCGACATCAGTCACCGTCTCGGTCACAAAAGCGACCGAACCACCGAGGTCGGTATTGTAGTGCCCATCACTCAAGGTGTAGGTGTCCGGCTGGGTAATATCCAGGGCGACGTAGGATCGCCCGCCCCGACGCTGACCCCACATCAGAAGCGTGCGCCACTCACGGTCCGCCTCCACCGGGGTGGAATCATTGACAGGGTCGATGAAGACATCGGCCACGGTCCCCGTTCCGTCAACGGTGTAGCGGTGGTCCACCCCGCTTCTCAAATCCGGAAACTCGTCCATCACCGAAGACGGCACCCAGGCAAAGAGTTCACGGCCGGTGCCAGCGTCGGTCTGAGGCTCGGCGTAACCGGCGTCAAAGAGCCCGGCGTCGAAGGCGTGCATCGTACCGCCGTTGGACCCTGCGAACATCACGGTTCGGCGCTGTCGATGGTTCGTCAGAAAACTTCGGTAGTCCTGATAATCCGAGAGGTAACAGGCGAAGCACGCCGGGGCTGACATGCGTTGTGGTACCGAGTGGAAGATGTCGCCCAACTTCTCGATGCCCTTGATCTCCGATCCTTCTGCACAGAGGTTCCCAGCATCGCCATCAACATCTCCCGTCGCCCCGCACCACAGGTAGGACGACGACCAGATCCTCACGGGAGGATCGACCTCGGTGTCCCATTCGGAATCCCGAAGCGGCACATCGTTGCCGCCCTCGTCGGCATCGGTCCCGAATCGTTCTCCGCGAATGAAGTCGATCGTATTCCGAAGGGGGACCCGGTCAATGAACTCATCCTCCGCATCATAATCCACCGGATCAGGAACATCGGGCCAGATCAGATCATAGAGTTCTTTGCGGAGCTCAAAAGTCCCCGAGTCAAACCCGGGATACGCAAAGGGCCTTCGGGCAGGAACATAGATTCCTGAATCCGCCGGGGTCTCCACCATCCGGCCGTAATACATCATGCGGGGGTCCGGGCTGGCAAAATCACGCTCAGCCAAAATATCACCGGCATCCCACAGAGCATCGCTCACTGAGGGTATCCCCGTGTCCTCGTCGAGGTTGGCGACAACACCGGTCACCGGATTGATCGGATAGGCCCTCAAATGGCCCCGCCACATCGAGCGCTCCTGGAAAGGGGTAAAGGTCGAAAGGTAGGCCGTCTGTTTGGTTGACGCCTCGACCGACGGCACCATCGGTGACGAAAAACCACGGGTCTTTTCTTCGATGGAACGACCGATCGACAACAAGGCGTTTACCAGATCCTCCTCGCTGCTGGCCGTAAACCAGTCACCGCCGGAGTTGTCGGCGATGCACTGGACGGAAGACAGGTCCGGAAGTTGGGCATCCTCGTCCTCCGAACCGATGTAAATGACGTAGATGGAGAGGCCCGCGTTGCCCAGGGTGGCAGCCAAGGAGCAGGTGGCCGCATCGCTGGAGCAGGTCTCCTGCCCGTCGGTGATCAGGATCACGAAGTTCTGCCGGCAGGCTGCCAGGTGGTCGTCCCAGGTGCTGACGGTTTGCCCGAAATACTGGCCCGCCATCGAGATGGTGTCCTTGATCGGCCGCCGCCCGAAGGCAAAGACGGTCTCGGTCAAAGGAATGTAATCGAGCCTGTCCTGCGGCAGATAGATATCTGTATGGGTGGGAAAGTAGTAGACCGGGTTGGTCTGGGGCTCCAGCATCGTTTTGATCATCTCGCGCTGGTCCCGCGTGCTGCCTTGTGGCGGGTCACCGGGCAGCACCGGCGCGGGCGCCGGTTCGTCGATGCCGATGACCGGCGTCTTGCCGGTCGAGGGGTCCTGTTCCATGAAGCCGGTGCAGGCCGTGTCGCCCTGCATCTCAAACGAGGACAGCGTCGTCACACCGTCGCCGTCCACCGCCGGATCGTGATCGTAGAGGGCGAAGTGCTTCACGTATTCGACCTCGGTGACACTGGAATTGACGGTGACCCACTGGTCGTCAATGGGCAGAGCGGCGTTGTAGACCTGCAGTTCCTCTTTGATATACAGGGTTTGGGACCCGACCTGGTTTGAGGTGCCGTCCGCCTTGAATTCGATCGCTTCGACCGCGTAGTCTCGAACGTGCCACTTCCAATCCCCTCGGGGATCGGTCGTATCAAAAGTGAGACCCAGTGCAATCGCGATATCATCGGCAATATCGGTCCAGGTCCCGGGCCCACCAGTCATGGCCTGCTGCACGTCGTTGGGCACTTCCGACCAGTCATAAGCCGGGTAGTAGAAGTATTTGCCGTTGATCCTCTGGGGGTCGGCAGGCGGAATCTCGCTCCACGGCTTGGTTCCCGTAGCGTCGGTCACAATATAGGATACGATGCGGCGGTCGCCCGTCACAAAGGAATCCGGTTCCTGCTCACTCCAATTGTTGTAAAACACATTGAGCACCCTGTTTTCGAGATCGGGAATCACCGGCGTACTGCCCTCCCACAGGATGTAATCGTCAGTGCCGTCGATACCGAAGCGGATGGGATAGGCGGGGTCGGCCCAGCTGTTTAGGTTCTTGTAATCCTCCCGGCTGCCGAATCGAAGGGGGGTGCCTGAAGGCGTTCCATCCAGCATCGCCGCGTCGATAAACCCGTCACCGTCAGTGTCGAATTGATCAACTGTCGTCACCCGGTAGATGTAGTTGTGGTAATGCGACTGGATGCCCTTCTTGTTGTAATAACTGAAACCGAAGTTGAACTCAAAGCCGGTATTGAAAAAGGTGCGCAGCGCACTTTTCGCCTGGACGAGCTTGGAACCGCGGTTGAGTTCCACCAGGTAGTCCGGGTATGAGGTCAGGAGATTACCCTCCAGGTATGCCGAGGGTAACCCTGCATCCTGTTCTGCATCCGTTGAATAGACGTGCTCCATATAGTCGGTGAAGCCACCGCCATCGTCACCACCGGTGAGGAAATTGAGGTTGTTGGTCTGGCCGTTGAAGGTCATCAGGGAGCCCGAGTCCAGGACCAACAAGACGTTTGGGGGCGCCGTGATGGAACGGAGGAGATCCCGATCATCCGCGTTGACCACACCGAGGCCCAGCAGAAGAGCAAGGCCGGTAACACACAATATTTTCATTCCATTTCTCATGATCAACTCCTCTTTTATGAACCCGGTATCGCCAAAGGTACCGGTCCGAGACTCATGGTGGCCATAATCTGGCGGCGGCTCTGGGTTGTCTGGTGGAGAGCGCCGCTCCGGCCTCGGTAGAACATGACGAACAGGGGTTCACTGCCGCCCTGGCCGCCGCCGACCTGGCTGCCGCCCACCGGACGCGGCGGACCGGTCATGGCAAGGTCGGAGACCTGAACGGTAATCGGCTGGCCCGAAGCCTGGGCATTGGGCCCGCGAAAATCCGAGACGTTGAAATTGAAGGCCGTGGTCTGCCGCACCCTGAGGCGCGCACGGGCGGCGTTGATGCCGCCGTCCGCGGCGTAGAAGGTCTTGGCCGGCCAACGCTCGAGGCCGGCGATCCGGCTGGACAAGAAGCTGCGCGTCAAAAGCCCGAAGCCCAGAAAGGTCAAGACGACGATCAGCGCCAGGGCGACGAAAAGGGCCGCGCCTCGTTCGCCGTGGCGGCTCGAAGCTCTATGCTCGATTTCAAATTCTGTCAGCATCGTTCCTCCTGCTCACTGCGACAACTGCGGGTGGCTGCGCAGGGCCACCCGGACGGTGATGGTTCTGTAGCGATAGCGCAGATCGTCGCCCGAGAGGTCCGCGGCGTTTTCCGGCATGTCGGCGTCGGCGGTCCACTTGAGGTCGGGGTCTTGCGTGCGGCTGACGACCGACAGGCGCACCTCCCGCAGGGCGGCAAACTGATCGGCCGTCGGCGCCGCGGGAGTGGCCTCACTGAGATACCATTCGTCGTCAGCCAGGGACCCATCGATGTCGATATCGCACCCGAGTGCCACCTGGAAGTCCGAGACGTTGGGCACCAGTTCCTCGGCCGTAAAGGGCCCTGCACCGGAGTCGTCGATGCGCAGACGATAGAGGGAAGGTTCACCGAAGTTATTCTCGGCGATGTAGAAGATGTAATCGTCAACGTAACCGGCGGCGTAGGCCTGGGTTGAGGGCACGGCGCCCGGGCTGATCCCGTTGGGGTTCAAATTGGTGTACTTCGTATCGTCGATGTAAAAGACCTGTGTCTGATTCGGACTCGAGCCCCCCGCCGCGTCATTGGTCGCCTCGACGATTCGGTAGGTCGCATAGCGTCGCTGCCCGCCGATGCTCGGATTGATATCCAACGGGAACTGAAGGGAAATCAGGAACGGTCGTCCGGAATGGTCGTCCGGTTGCGACATGTCGTTGAAGAAAGGGTTGAGAGGGTCGGTCGACCAGGGGGAGGTCTCGGGAACGTCGACTTGTGTGGGAGCGTCGGGATCGTCAAAATTCCCGCCGAAGACATCGTAGTTGGGCGAGGTGATCACGCCGCGAATCCTCAGAACATCGGTGCCTGCGATTGCCGTTCGACCTGCGGTCGCAGTCCAGGGATCGGAGTTAATGGAGCTGGTAAAAGTCGTCGTCGCCCCGACGTTGTCGGCAACGTCGACGGCAAGGGGCGCCAAATTCCCGCCCGAATCCGGGTAGACGACCGGCAAGCCCCCGGTGCCGGCCATCCGGGTCACCCGCACCAGGGCCGCCATGGTGTAGCGCATGTTCTCGGTGGTGTCGGCGATATTGCCCTGGACCTTGACCAGACCGGAGAAGGTATTCAACATCGCCAGGAAGGCGCCCATGATCACCGTCAAGAGGAGCAGGGCGATCATCGCTTCGAGCAGGGTGAAACCACGATCAACAGGCCGTTTGGTAGATCGCATCAGTCACCCCTCACCCTTGATTTTCAAGACGCTGACATTGACGTCCCGCCGGCCGACGCCCGAAGCCGAGGTCGAGACCGCCGTGACAATAATCGCCTTGATGTTGGCGTTCCCCATCGCCGGGGCTCCTCCCGGGAAGTTGGGGTTGGCCTGGTTGATCACCCGATCGGTGATATTCCACACCAGGCGGAGGTGGGAATCCGTCTGGACCTCGGTGTGGGGGTTGGCAGAAGCGTCGAGATCGGCATTCATAACGACCGCACCCAAGGCGTTGTCGTACCACCCCGAAGCCAGCAACTGTTCGGCCTTGTCCCGGGAGCGGTTGGTCAATGTCGCATAATCCAGGCCGGTGGCGTTCAACTCCATCGAATAGGTGAACATCAACAACACCGAGACCGTGACCATGCCGAGGATGACCAGGGCGGCCAGCGTTTCAGGCAGGGAGATGCCGCGTTCACGCGGCCTCGCATCGAATTGAACCGGTGTCATTTCCATTCCCAATCTCCCCTGCGCGGCGACCAATCGTTGACGGTGGCGCCGATCGACATTTCGGCCCGCGGGCTGCCCATGAACCGGGTGACGAACAGCCGGAAGTAGTTTCCCCGACGATCCGAAAAATACAAGGCGCCCCCGGCTCCGTTGAGGGAACCGTCGGCCGTGTAGACAAAACTGGCCAGGGATGTTTCACCGTGCGGCGTATCATCCATGACGAAATGGCTGCTGAGGGCGTAACGGCGGAGTTCGACGCCTGCCGAATCCACCACCCGGATATCCCGCTCGTCGCTTTCGACACTTCCATCGGAATCAAGATCCGCCGTCAGGGTAACCGGCGCGTGCCTCTTGATCGCCTCCGAGCGGGCGAAGTCGAAGAGCGCGCGAACCGAGCGCATCTCCTTGTCCGCCCGAGCCTGGACCTGCGACCGCTGCAAGTTCGGCAGGGCAATGGCAGTCGCAAGGCCGATGATGGCCAGTACGACCAGAATCTCGATGATGCTCATGCCCCGCTCACCGCTCGAAGTCGGCTGTCGGTGTGTGTGTCTGCCCGTCGCGAGAATCATGCTCATCCTCCAGTTCTCACAGTAGGTCCTGGGTCGATCCAATACAAGGCCCCAACCGACCCTTTGACATTCGTTTAACTTTAACCCACCAAAGGCAGCCGAACGATAAATCGCGCGCCGCCGTCCTCTGCCGGTTCGTAGGTGATCGTGCCATCGTGCTCCTCCACCAGGGCGAAGGTCACCGCCAGCCCCAGGCCTGCCCCTCTGCCCTCCCGCCGGAGACTGAAAAAGGGCTCGAAGATCCGGCCCCTGATCGCCGACGGCACTCCCGGCCCATCATCGGACACGGCGAGGACGGCCGCAGAATCGGATCGTGAGACCTCGATGTCGATCCGCCCGGCGTCACCACCGAAGGCATCCCGGGCGTTGAGCACCAGATTGAGCAGAATCCTCCGGAGATCTCCTCCGTTTCCGAAGACCTCGGCCGTACCTCCGGGCAAGGAACACTCGAGGCCGACGTCATCCGGAAGCATGTGGCGGAGGAGTTTCTCCTGATCCTTCACCAGGGCGACCAGGTCGACAACGCCGCGTGGGCCCGGGTCGGGATTGGCGAAATCCAACAAACCCTTGACGACCTCGGCCCCTTCCTCGGCCAAAGAACCGATGGTCTCGGCCGCTTCGGCGCGCGCGGACGGGTCCTTCTGCAGGATGCGAACGTGAAGCAGGATTCCCGCCAGGAGATTATTGAAATCGTGGGCCACCCCGCTCGCCAGGGTCGCCACCGCCTCCATGGTTCGACCCTCTCGAAGCTGCTCTTCGGCTCTGAGCCAGTCGGTCTGGTCCCTGACGACCAGAACCCGCTCGCCGCCTTCGGAAAGTTGAGCGATAACACAGCGCAGACTTCGGTCTCCCGCTTCCTGTTTCCACTCGATTCGCCTGCCCCCGCCCTTACGCCCGGAAACTCCCGGCAGTACGTGCTTTGCAAAGGCCTCAAAGGCACGATTGCTCTGAATCGGGAGGCCGGCGCCATCCAGCAGGGCAACGCCCTCGTCCATTTCGTCCAGGGTTCGCTGCCACCGTTCGCCCAGGCGGCGAAGCCTGTCGGAGAGGTCCCGCACGGCAAGGAGTGAGGCCGAACGGCCCCCGCCGATAACACTTTGAAGATGCAGTTCGACTTCCCTGTCGCCTCCATCCGGCATTCGCCAGAGGCCGTCTGCGGTGAGACTGCCCTCGGAATCCCCGAGGCGCTCGAGGAGCGCCCGAGTCATTGGAAGAAATTCTTCCAATGACTGTAAACCAGCCTCGCCAGCGGCACTCTCTCCGATCAGGTCGCCGGAGGCGGGGTTTGCACCGATGATGCAACCTTGCCGGTCCAACTCGAGAAGGGCAACGGGTGAACTCTCGAAGAGCTCCCGGAACCGCCGTTCACTTGCCGAAAGGGCCCTTCGCTGGACCACCAGTCTCTCTCTCATTCGGGTGAAGGCGCCGGCCAGTTCCCGGACCTCACGGCCGGCGCCCGCCACCGGCGGGGTCTCGGAGGGAGAGCCGGGGTCGAACGAGCCGACACTCTCAGCCACCAATCGCAAGGGTTCGACTACCCGGTTGATCAGGATCATGCCGCCGACCATGCCCAGAGCCAACACCAGACACAAGGTCAAAGCCAGGCGGGCGCCGGTCCGCAGAACATGCCGTTGAATCTGGGTCGTCGAGAGCATCAGTTCGATGTGGAGCCCCGTCTCGGGACTGCGCCCCCGGACCTGCGTCGTCTCCGAAACCCGGACAGTCCGTGACCGGGCATCCTGCCGAACTTCCTCGAACGGGCCGTACTGCCACACCAACCGCCCGGTATCATCCCGTACTTCGGCTGCCACCAGCTCCGGCAGAGCCGTGACCAGTACAACGCCGGCGTCCCCTTCCCAATTGCCGGACGAGGCCGCCCGAATCGCGGATCGACCCCTGAAGTCCAACCGTTCTCGAAGATCCTCGGATTGCGCAGCCAATACCACCGCCAGCGTACTGCCGAGAGCCAGAATCGCGACCAGCAGCATCCACAAAAAAAACCACCGTCCAAGTGTGAATCCAAACTTTTCACCCTTGAACGGCAGCGGCGTACCGGACCCCACCTCGTCAGGCAGTTCCTTCGGGCCTTCGGGCGGCCCCTCAGAAATCGAAGATGTCTCCGTCAAACACATCTCCGAGCTGGCGCATCATCGTCGACGAAACAGCCGCCGAAACTCCGGTCATGATCATTGAACCCCGCGATCGGCCGACCAGGTACCCGAGGATTCCAACGCCGACGACCGACAGCACGGGATGACGCCCGACCGTTCCCCGCCAATCAACGGTTGACGGCACCAGCGTATCCAGAATGGTGTCGGCATCCAAACGACGTGCTTTCGGCGCCTCGTCATCGGTGCGCTCAACATCTTCGGCCTCAAATTCAAATGCGTCTGTCAGAGACGGATCGTCCATCATGCCTCCTGGTTCAGCCTTCGGTCAGTCTCGAGGCCTGGTGACGTATCCGACAAGGAAACCTGTCGCCAGCGCGATCAACACCGCCTTGCCCGGATTCTCTCGAATGTAGTCCAGAACCTGGTCGCCCTTTTCCTTGAAGTCGATCTCGGCAACCCGATCACGGACCTTGGTGTAGAGCTCACGGCTCTTTTCCGCAAGTTGTTCGTACTGGACCTTGGTCTTCTCGTACAGAGCATCTGCCTGTTCCCTGGTCTTGGCGGCCATGGAGTTCATCTTGACCTTGGCCTCCGCCATGTGGCGCTTGGCGTCTTCGAGATGGATTCGGGTCCGCTCGGCCGCCTCGTGGCTGCGCTCAACCGCCTTGCCATATGCACTCTGCATGGTGGTTCGAGCCCCATCGAGGGCCTTCTGGGCCTTGCCGAGGGTCTCCTTGACTCCACTGAGACCACCATCCTGATCAGCGACCACCTGGTCGATCACCGCATCCACACTGGCTTGTTTGTCATCACTCATGTTACCTCCGTTTTCAACAGCCACTTGATTCTACACCCATCAGACCTTTATGTTGCAATATCGGGGTGGGGAGCAATTCGGGAGCCGGTGGCTGGTGTGATCTCCAATCGGCGGTCATCCCCAAAAGCCACAGGCCCACGAATTGCTATGATGGGCCCTGTTGATCAAAAGGGGGTTTCATGGACCTGACAATTCTCGGTGCCGGTCGCTGTGTTACCGGATCGAAGTACCTCATGCAATGGAAGCGCTTCAGCACGATGATCGACTGCGGGCTCTTCCAGGGCCGCAAGAAACTCCGCAGCCGCAACTGGGATCCACTCCCGAAGCGAGCGTCCGAGTTGGATTCCGTCGTTCTGACCCATGCCCACATCGACCACACGGGCTT
>JBDLIO010000020.1:0-11597 GCA_039714865.1 Acidobacteriota bacterium
CCGCGTAATAGGCGGGGAGTCCGATGGCCCTGTTGAGAAAGGCCTCTTTCACGAACCGATGCCGGGCCACGGCCAGATCCGAGAGGAAAAAAAGGGTCACTCCGATACCGGCGGTAATCGGAAGAGAATCTGAAATTGACAGGGCGATGCCGCCCCACGCCATCAGGCTGATGACGACAATGTAGGCCAACACCGCACTCCGCATTGACGAGGTGTACGGCCATAGCCACCGGGTCACGAGCACGGCTGCCACGGCCAACGGCGCCAGCACCACCAATGACCATGACGACCACGACTGAGCCCGGTCGAAGGCAATGATGTAGGCTGCATGGCCGGCCAGGAATGTCAGGAGGCCCCAGCGAAAAGTATGTCGTTCTATCAGGAGGATGTCACCGGCCATTCCCAGCACCAGGCCCGCAACCATCCAAAGGTCGAATGCCGAACTGAAGTCGGCTCGCATCAGGCCGAGAGCGACGAACAGAGCCGATGCCGAGGGTTTGGCCAGCCACTGCATCAGGCGCTGATCTCGCCAAATGGCCGTAAGAAGCCACACAACGGCCGTGGCTTCGGCTGTGATCCAAACGCCAACCGGATCTATGAGGGGTAGCATGCTTTGATTCTACAGATCTCCGCCCCCTTCCGTGATCCGCAACCCGAGCCAGGTGGCCGGGTCCGTTATGGCCTGGGCCGCCAGAGAGCGCGAACGGCCGGATCGCTCAGCTTCGGCTGGGACCCAGCTTGACACTGCACAACAACCTCCATAGATTCGGCCGGAACACTCCAAGATGTACGCATTCTTGGTGGGGGGGGCATTGTGTCGGAGAAGAGTTTTCAGCCGCTAGAAATACCCGGGCTTCTGGAACTGGGGCTGACCGAGTATGAAGCTCGGGCGTATCTGGCCATGCTCGATCAGGATCTGGTTTCCGCAGCCGACATTACGAGAATGTGCGGTGTTCCCAGGGGCAGGGTCTACGATGTTGTCAACAAGCTGATTCAGAAGGGTTTTTGTGTGACGGGTCCGGGCGTCGTGAAGAAGTTCAGGGCCATTGACCCCGAGTCAGCGATCTTCGCCCTCGTGGAACAGCAGAAGCACAAAGAAAGACGAATGCTGGAGACGGCGAAGAAACTGCAGGTCAGGTACAACAACAAGAAGGAGAATGTCACCACTCTCGATTACCTGCAGGTTCTGACGACCAAGCAGAGCCAGATCAACAGACACCGGGAGTTCCACCGGTCCGTCACAAAGAGCCTGCTGTCATTCAACAAGAGACCCTACGCAAGCAAGATCGAGATCGAAGACATCAAAAAAGCCTCGGCCACCCTTTCGGAGAAGATACGGAGCGGTGTGCAGGCAAGAGCCATCTATGAAGCGGAGCATGCCAGTTTCTTTCTCGAATGGCTGGAGTACTTTGACAGCATTGGCGAGGACATCCGAATCAGCAGAGAACTGCCCCTGAAAATGCTCATCGCCGATAAAAGCATCGCAATGCTGTCACTCCGTAACGACACTGCGGAAGCATTCAAGCTCTCATCGTTGGTGGTCGAGCATACCGACTTGACAAGGGCACTGGTGCAGCTGTTCGAGTACCACTGGGAGAAGTCGATGACCCTGGAGGAGTTCAGGGCATCGAGGATCGAATAAGGCTCGACAGAAGACGAAGAGTCTGCCTGCTTGATTCGATTCGGAAAATAATGCAATCCTCAGTTGCAGTTGTCTGTTGACGAGTTTTGGGCCGATCCGTATAGTGTCCGTGGTCGGGTGCCGGGCAGGTGGATCGAGGCCAGGTTTCCCAGCAACTTCCCGGTCCCGTCCGGAGATCGGTTTTCGATGAAGGAGGAGGCTATGGAGTTCCGGTCTATTGATGTCGAGGGTGGCAATCCTTCGGTATTGCAGATCGTCTTGTGTTGGGAGAATGAACGATGAAGACGTTCTTGCTCGCCTCAATGTTGATGGTAGCCTCTACGTTTTCAATGGCGTACGAGATCCCGGATCTGACATTTCTTCAGACCTTTGATTACCCGGAAGGCCCACAAGATGGGAGTCCAGGCTCGGTATTGGACCCCGTCAACATGTACTATTACGGTGGATATTTTTCTATCCCCTATATCGCAGTCACGAGTCTCAATATGATCGATATCGAACCCGGAACTGCAGTGGTTTTCAGAATCTACCTCCCTCCGTTTGTCGAGAAGATCAGCGTGAGTATCAACGGCCCTGGCGGCATGGCGACACAAGCACTCCGGGCGGCTGTCATCTATGAGGACACTGACACGGCGCCAATCCCACCCAACTACGTTGAAGGCACACTGGAAGACTCTGCGTGGCAGTGGCTGTATAGCTTCGGGAATTTCGTTTACATCAGAGACCCTACATTTTTTACCATCGGCTCGGCCGCGTTCCTGGTGATGTACAACGGTGCGAATGTCGATGCAGATTACGATGGTGTTCCCGACGGAGATTGGCCATATACCCTGACTCTCGGGTCCTTTTCGATGTCATGGTCGATACCTGAGGAAAACGAACAGGATTACATCGATTGGGCGAATGGGGAACAGAGCCTGATCTTTGCCGATGGGTTCGAATCATCCGACAGCTTGGCATGGTCAGAAACGGTGGATTGAACGCTTGAATACGGCTATTGAATCGGTCTGCGAATCTACTATAAAAAAGAGTGCAATCTTCAGTTGCAAATTTTTGTTGACAGATGCTGGGTCGATACATAGAGTGTTCGCGGTCGATTGCCGGGCAGGTGAATCGAGAGAACGGTTCCCGGACGATTCGTGTTCCCGGCAGGAAGTTGGTTTCCGATGAAGGAGAATGTTATGAAGGCTCGATCCGTAAACGCCAAGGTTGCCAATCCGGCGGTGTTCTTGATGGTCTGTATGTTGTTTCTCGTTGGCCCCGTTGCGCCGCTCCAGGGAGCCTCGACGGATGGGGCGCTCCCGAAATCTCTGACCGGCTCCAACGTTGTTTTCGATCCGATCACTGGAGGCGCAGGGTGTTGGCAGCCCGAGACGACGCAGGTCTTGTGCTTCAAGGCCACCTCGCATACTCCGGACATGGAGTTCGCTGAAAATCTCTGGCTTCGGTTTCCACAGGATTGGGTCGTCGAGGATGTTTTCATCATGGGAACGCCGATCTGCGACGATCCCTACAGTCATTTTGGGCCGTTTGCATGGTCCTTCCACACGCCATCGCACGAGGTCAATATCGACCATGAACACTGGTTGAACCAGGAAGACTCCTGCCGGGTCAGTTACTGCGTAGAGATCACGACGGGGCCCGGCGCTGGGGATACCGCGGTGTCGTGGTACTGGGCCGGCGATGGTTTCGGCTCGACGCCCCACCACCCGTGCAGTGACGACGGCTATACGCCCTCGGGCCAGGCCGCGTGTGATGAGAGCCTGGCGCCGCAGGCGGTGCTCCATGACTGCACCACCTTCGGGCAGCTGGAGGGTACTGTTCTTGATCAGGTAGGCGGAGGTCCCGTCTGCACATCCGCCCACATCGAGGTCACACCGAGCGGCCATCACGATCAGGCGGACGGATCAGGGTCGTACGGCCCCTTCGACCTTCCCGAGGGGCTCCACGATGTAACGGTCACGGCGGAGGGCTTCGAGGAAATGACCGCCAACGGGGTCGCAGTAACTCCCGGTTCGATAACGGTGCAGGATTTTGATCTGGTACGTCCAGTGGCCGGTGTTTCGGCGACGACTTTCGAAGCCACCGCGAACCTCGGTGACTCGGCGGAGGAGATCCTCACCCTGAGCAACCTCGGCGTCTCGCCGGCGTTGGTGTGGAGCCTCAGTGAGCCTCCTCAGGTTCCCCCGGCCAATCCACTCTCTGTGCTGAGGCGGATTCCTGGAATCATTGAAGTGGAACCGGGGCTCCAGGCCGCGATGGACAGCCGCGGAGAGGCCGGTTACACCATCGAATTTGGCTCAGGCCTCGATCTCAGCCCGGCCCTCAAGATGGAGTGGGAGGGGCGTGGCCGATTCGTTGTTGATCAATTGCGGGCCGCCGCCGAAAACAGTCAGGCACGCGTTCGCACTTATCTCGATAAGAACAAGGTCCCATACCGTTCCTTCTGGATTAACAACGTCATCGTGGTCCCGGCCTCGCGGGTCGAGGTCTTCGACGGGCTGCTCGGCTTCGAGGAAATCACCCTTCTGCGTACCCAGCGCACCGTGGGCCTTATTGAGCCGGAGGGACGGAAACCATCGACCGCGGCAGGGCGTGCGGTGGAGCCCAACCTCTCTCATGTCAAAGCCGACCAGGTCTGGACTTTGGGCATCGATGGCGCGGGACTGATCGTGGCTAACATCGACACCGGTGTGCGCTACACCCATGAGACCCTCGTCGAACACTACCGGGGTAACCTCGGCAACGGCGCCTTCGACCACGATTACAACTGGCTCAATGGAGGCAGTGTTCCGACCGCCGCCCCCGAGGATTCCCACGGTCACGGGACCCACACCATGGGTACCATGGTCGGTGACGACGGAGGCGCAAACCAGGTTGGCATGGCGCCCGGCGCGAAGTGGATCGCCTGCAACGCCTTCGGCGGTGACGGTTCGGGCACGGAGGAGGCGATCCTGACCTGTGGTCAGTGGATTACCGCACCGTACCCGGTCGATGACCCGAGTTCGCCGGACCCGGCCAGACGACCCCACATCGTCAACAACTCCTGGGGCGACTGTGACCAGTTCTACGACCCGTGGTACCAGGACGTCGTGGATGCCTGGCACGCAGCAGGCATCTACCCTCTTTTCGCCAACGGAAACGCGAGCAATTGCGGCTGGGCCAGCCCGCCAGGATGCAACACCGTGGCGAACCCCGGCCGATATGGCAACGTCACCGGCGTGGGCTCGACAGGACAGGCAGACGGACAGTACGCCACCCACTCCAACTGGGGCCCAACGGACAATCCTGATCCCGTCAATCCTGGAGACTACCCGAACCTCAAGCCCCAGGTTGTGGCGCCGGGCGTCGACATCCGGTCGGCCCTGAACGGCAGCGATTCGGACTACGCGAGTTGGGGAGGCACCTCGATGTCGACGCCCCACGTGGCCGGCCTGGTCGCCCTGATGTGGCAGGCGGGCCCGTGTCTGGTGGGTGATTACGCCCAGACGGAGACCCTTCTCGAGACGACCGCGGCGCCGGTCCCCTACACGACGCAGTGCGGAGGGGAGCCGGTGAACTCCGTGCCCAATATGGCCACGGGATGGGGTGAAATCGATGCCTACGATGCGGTCATGCAGGCCTCGGCATACTGCAACACCGACTGGCTGCCATGGTTGAGCTTCACGCCGGTAGCAGGAGAGGTTGCCTCCGGGGGCGCTGAGGACGCGACCCTGACGTTTGTCTGCGGAGGGTCGGCGGCCGATGAGAGTGGAACGCTTCATCTGTTTACAAATGACCCCTGTGCCGAGACCACCGAAATCTCCGTCTCCCTGCACTGCGCCGGCGATGGCAGTATTTTCAGTGACGGTTTCGAGGACGGCACGATGGATGCGTGGAGCGCTTCAGTGCCGTGAGGGTTGGCGCACAAAGCTGAATTGAGCATGGATTTTTCACGTTGGAAGCAGTGAAAAGGGGGATCGGAATGACTGACCTGACGGTTCAAAGGAAAATTACGACCATAGCCCTGGTGATGGCGGTGCTGCTCTCGGGAGCGGCAATCGCCGAGGTTCCGGCGAAAACCGGCCGGACTCAGGTCAAGAGTAGTCTCGACAAGCTGCCGGCGGCATGTGCCTTGCTCGACGATCCCGAAAAACGGCCACTTTTGGATGGGGTGCTGGTCAAGTTGTTGGTCGCCTGCGGTCGGACCAACGAACTCGGCCGGGTGCGCCAGGCCCCGGCGGAGGAGGTGATGCGGGGGATCGACAATGCGACGGACGTCGCCGTCAACGATCCGAGTGGTGACACCGCGGCATCGACCACCCAGAGTGAAACCTCCATGGCCGTCAACGAAGACACGGGGACGATCTGCGCCGGGTACAACGACAGCAACCACTACTTTGCTTCGGGCGATGGATTTACCGGCTTCAGTCGCTCCACCGACGGCGGGGCGAGCTTTGTCGATCGGGGCGCCCTGGGGGCCGAAAGCGTTGGCGATCCTTCGATTGTCTGGAGCAAAAAGGACGGCACTTTCTATTTTGGCGCCCTCCACTTCCAGGGCCTTGGCTTGTGGAAATCCACCGATGATTGCCAGACCTTTGAGTGGCAGGGAGTGATGCATGAGGGCTTCTGGGACGACAAGGAACTGCTCGCCATCGACAACAATCCGGCCAGCCCCACCTACGGCCGGATCCACGTTGTGTTCACCAATTATGACGACGATGCGAAGATCTGGGCGTTTTTCTCGACGGATGGTGGGCAGACCTGGACCGACGAGGTGCCTGTCAGCCCTACCGATAATGTTCAGGGGGCGTGGCCGGCAGTGGCGCCCAACGGTGATGTCTACGTCGGATGGGCAGCATTTGACGGCGATCAGTTCAGCATCGAAATGGCTCGTTCCGCCGATGGCGGTGCGAGTTATTCCACGCTGACGTCTCCGGCGGCGAATGTGGTGATGCCGAAAAATGCCGCTGCAACAACGACCTGTGAGCGGGCGGCTCTCAAGGGAAATATTCGGTACCTGCCGTCTCCTCAGGTGATGGTGGGGGCGGACGCCGTCCTGCACGTGGTCTACAGCTACAGCCCGGGAAATGGTGACGAGTGTGATTCCTTCTACCGCCGGTCGACCGACGGAGGCATGAGCTGGGGTCCGGAGGTTCGACTCCATGACGACACAACCACCAGCGACCAGTTTTTCCCGACACTGTCGGTGGGAGAGAACAACATCGTGTCGGCGACCTGGTATGACCGGCGTCATGACCCGAACAACGAGATGGTGGATTATTACCAGGCCTTCAGCTTCGACGGTGGCGTCACCTGGGAAAGCAACGAGCGGATCTCGGATGTCTCGACGCCCATCTACCTGGATCCCGACCTGGCGACCTGTTACCACGGCGACTACGACACTCACATCCAGACCGAGACCCATGCCATTACCCAGTGGGCGGACGATCGCAATCTCGCCGGCGGTCATAACGATCCTGATGTTTTTGCGGAGGCTGTGCCTTTGAGCACCGATTATCTGCTGAGCGTCGATCCGGCCTTCATCGGCGTGTGTGCCCCCGATGACGGAGTGACGACGGTGAACGTGCTTCAGTTTGAGGCCTTTGCCGATCCCGTGGATCTTGCGGTTTCGGGAGTCCCTTCAGGTGCGACGGCCACATTCGTTCCGACGCAGGTGACACCTCCGGGCAGCAGTGAGATGACCTTGAGCGGAACCGCCAGTGTTGCACCGGGGAGCTATTCATTGACCCTCACGGGGACCTCGTTTCCTGGAGGAATCGAACGCTCGACGACATTTGCATTTGAGCTCTTTAATGCGATTCCGGGCAGTGTTGATCTGGTGGCGCCGGCTGACGGTGCTTCCAATCAACCGTGGCGGCCCACCTTCAACTGGTCCGGTGCTTCCCAGGCCGTATCCTACCGCCTTCAGGTGGCGACCGAGGCGACTTTTGCATCGCCGGTGTCAGACATCGAAGGGCTTTCGGAATTCGGCTACATTCCCGGCGCCGATCTGGCCGGAAATACTCGCTACTATTGGAGGGTTCGGGCGGTCAACGCTTGTGACATCGGCGCCTGGTCATCGGTTTTCAGTTTTGTCACCAAGCCTCCAATCGGCATTTGCGGCACGGGAGAGGTGGCGGTCAGCCATTACCTTGAGGATTTTGAAAGCGGGGCGCCGGGATGGACTCACGAGAGTGATTTCATGATGGGGTATGACACCTGGGCCATCAACGGTGGCATCGTCGGCGCCCACAGCGGTTCCCAGGTCTACAATGCTATTTGTAAGGATGAACTCCCCGGAGGATACAGCGCAGCCGCATCTCAAGTTTTGATGTCTCCCGGAATCGCTCTGCCGGCCGATGCCGAGGATCTGACGATGCAGTTCTGGACCTACGAGTTCCTCGAGCCATTTGTGAGCCTGTGTTTTGATGCCGGGATCCTCGAAATCAGCACCGACGGCGGTTTGAACTGGGAGCAGATGCTCGATCCGGTTCTGCTGACTGAGCCGTATGACGGCATGATCAGCACTGTCAGCGAAAATCCGTTGATGACCCTCGATGGCTGGTGCGGGCAGCCTCAACCCTGGGTTCGGTCCGTGGTCGACATTCAGGCGTACGCAGGACAGACCGTGCGATTCCGGTTCAACCTGGGGTGCGATTCAGATACGGCATCGCTTGGTTGGGACATCGACGATTTTGTCGTGACCAGCTGCGTGCCGGATGACGGGCCTATCTTCACCGACGGTTTTGAAAGCGGCAGTACGTCGGCATGGACACTGGTGGTTCCGTAGTTTTCGGAATTATTCAAGAATATCGCTCTTGGAGGCTTTGATCATGTGGATGCAAAAGGGAAAACCTGCACAACGGTGGGTTCTGGCCGTTCTATTGAGCTGGGCCGGGGCGTTTCCGGCGGGGGCGACGCAGTCCTTCACCAAGGTCAATGCGGTGGAAGGGATTACCGGTCAGACGGGCCTGGGACAGGCGGTGGCATGGGCCGACATCGACAACGACGGCGACCAGGATCTCGCGTTCTCGAATCAGGATGGATCGGGCTTCTGGCTCTACCGGAATGACGGAAACGGGTTTGCCGAGATCACCACGACGGCCGGTCTGAACACCGTCGCCGCGAGAAAGCTTCTCTTCGCCGAGATCACCGGAGACGATTGGGTCGACCTGGTCGTCGTTTATTCGAGCACTTCCTTGTGGAAGAACGACGGCGACAACACCTTTACCAATATCACCGGCGCATCAGGCGTCGGCGACTCCGTTCTGTGCCTCGCCGATTTCAACAATGACGGCGCCGCCGATGTGCTGACCAACGGCGCCGGGAACGACTTTTCCGTGCAATTCGGCAACGGCGATGGGACCTTCGACTCGTCCTCAATCGTCGGAAGTGGCCCCGGAGGATTCAGTTCAGTGTGTTTCGACTACGATCTCGACGGGTTGACGGATTTTTACGTTGGCACGGGCTATGGGGGCGTGAACAACGCCAATCAGCTCTTCCGCAACAACGGTGACGGGAGCTTCACCGATGTCAGCGCATCCGCTGGGGTTGGTTGGACCGGCGCAACCCACGGCCTTGATGTTGGCGATTACGACAACGACGGCCGGCCGGACCTCTATCTCGGGACCCATTCGGCCGAAACCTGTGACGATCCCTACCCCTATGATGCTTGTCTCGAGCCATGCGTGCTCTACCGAAACAAGGGTGACGGAACCTTCGAAGACAAGACCGTGGAGGCCGGGGTTGGCGGTTACACCGGTCCCTTCGGAGATACCGACACCCGAACGGTTTCCTTCAGCGACTACGATCATGATGGTTGGCTGGACATCTTCGTCTCGTGCCACAACTTCGGACCAAACGGCAATGCGATGTGGCACAACAACGGTGATGGGACCTTCACCGATACCGGCAGCGCGCTGGGGCTTGCCGGCGATTGGCTGGGGGACTATTTCTCCGTTGGCTGGGCCGACTATAACGGTGACGGGGCAAACGATATCTTCGCTGCCGGGCACGTGGATCCGAACAAATACGTCTTGTATCGCAATGACGGCTGCCCCGGGAACTTCCTGATGGTCGATCTGGTGGGTATCGAGTCCAACCGCAGCGCCATCGGCGCTCGGGCCACTGTGAGCGCCTGCGGCAGTGAGCTGACCCGATTCGTGACCGGGGCTTCCGGACGGCAGGATTTCAACAGCCTGACCCTCGACTTCGGCCTCGACGCTTGCACCGAGGTGACCAGCCTGGAGATCACATGGCCGAGCGGTGCTGTGCAACTACTCGGATCCCTCTCCGCTAACCAGCACCTCGTGGTGAGCGAGGACTCCACCGGCCAGATCTTCTCCGATGGTTTCGAGAGTGGAGACCTGTCCTACTGGTCGGTCGCTGCGCCGTGATCTCGGGACCGTGGTCGTGGCGAGTATGATTCATGTTGGGGTTTCGGGGCGTGCAGGGGGCACCGGACGCTTGGCTCATCAGCGATGGCCTGGGCTTGTTCTGCTGCTATTTTCGATAATCCTCACCGGATGCCGGGAGATTCCGAAAGATGCGGTCGCCGCCTACGACGGTGGCGAGGTGACCCGGGCCGAGGCCGTGGAGTACCTCCAGTCCGGCCTGCGGCCGAAGCTGAGGGACGACGGGGCGATCAGCGAGCACGATGGGGTCGTCGAACTCGTTGGTCGTTACGCGGCCATGGAGATCCTGGCCTCCGAGGTCGAGCCCTCCGAAGAGCCGCCCGCCAAGAGGTGGCTCCACCTCGACGAAAGGGCTCGGGCGCTCGTTCGCTTTTACGTGGAAATCGTGGGAAAGCAGAGTTTCGAAATTCCCGACGAAGAGGTTCGTTCGACATACGAGGAGCTCGTGGAAAGCCGCCTCACCCTCCCCGAAAAGGTCACCTTCCAGCACGTCTTTCTGCGCCGCGACCGCCACGCCCCGTCCGAGTTCCGTCGGATCTTTGCGACGATTCGAGAGCGCATGCGGGTCGGCGCGAGCATGGACGAGATGGTGGCTGAGCACTCCGAGTCGGCCAGCGCCGCCCGCAACGGTGTGGTTGGTCCGGTCTTCCGGGGGAAGATGGACCCGGCATTCGAAGACGCCCTCTTCGCCCACGATGTGTCCGATGGGCTCTTCGAGGTCGAGATGGACAACGGCTTTCACCTGATCCGCATGCTCGAGCTGTTCGAGCCGAGGCTGATGACCTTCGAGGAGGCCCGGCCGCAGGTCGTTTCCATGCTCATGGACGAACGGTCCGCCGCAATCCGCAGGCCGCTTCTCGAGGGTCTCGAGCAGACCCACGGCGTCTTGGTCGTACAAGACTGGCGATCGTTGGGCCCGGACGAGGTCGCCGTTCGTGTGGGTGATCGCACCATGACGAGGGCGGAACTCGACCGATTCATCGAGCTTCGAACCCTGCCCTCGCTGGGTAACGACGTCTTCGTCGCCGACTACGAGGCATCTGTGATCGGCGACCTCGTCGGGTCCAACCTGATGTACCTCGACGCGGTCGACCGGGGGCTCGACGCCGATCCGATCTTCGTGTCCAGGTGGCGACTCGGGGCTCTCCGACGGGCGGCGGAGAAGGGTCGGTCACAGCGATTCGGGCGCTGGGCCGAGACGGTGACCGACGAGGAGGTGCGGGCGCATTGGGAAGAGGATCCGGGGCGCTTCTCGTCACCTCCTCGATTCGACGTCAGCTACGTCTTCGTACCATTCGGGGACCACGACTCTTTCTCCAGGCTCAAGGTCGCAGAGGAACTTGGCGTGCTGCTGGCCGATGACGAGCGATCCGAGGAACTCGACCATCGATGTATCGAGACAGGCGCCCGGTACATCGATCTGGGCGTCGTAACCGGGCGGCAGACCGCCGGACTCGGTCCAGAGGTCCAGCGGACGCTGGTGGCCATGGAACCGCACCGGGTTTCGAAGCCCATTCGGGTCGAGGGAGGCCTCGTGGTCCTCGGACTGGGAGACGCCT
>JBDLIO010000021.1:0-11563 GCA_039714865.1 Acidobacteriota bacterium
CTTGGCGATTTCCTGGTGCTGGATGCCATCTATAAAACCGATGGTTGCGCCGTAGCGGTAGACGATGACCAGATCTTGGCTGCCGAGGAAATGCTGGCATCGAGGGAGGGAACCTTTGTTTGCCCCGAAGGCGCTGCCAATCTAAGCGCGGCCCTGGAATTGAAAGACCAGGGATGGATAAAAAGAAATGACAAGGTCGTACTCCTCAACACCGGCAGCGGACTTAAATACCCGGAAACGGTACAGGTTCAACCGCCGGTGCTCGAAAAAGATGCTATTTTGCCCTCAGGTTTCGAGTAATGTTTGCATTGTCGGGGTGCGCAAGGAAGCCGGCAAATGACGCCTGAGCCCTTTTTGCTTAAGGTTGTAAACAAAACTACGCTTGAGTCTATACATGAGCAAAGCCTGGCGCTGCTTTCAAAAGCAGGCGTTGTTTTTGACAACGAGGAAATTGTCAGGCGCTTTAGGGAGAATGGCCAAAAAGCTGACGGCAAACGCGTCTATTTATCGGAAGCTTTTGTCATGCAGGCGCTGGAGAACGCTCCCCAAGACTTTACGATGACGGGCAGAGATAACGCTGCCGAGGTCATCATCGGAAAGAGACAGAACACGTTGGTTGTGGCACCGGGCAACGGAACGCTCTTTATTCAGGACATTGCCGGAAAAAGACGAAGAGCCACAATTGCCGATTTCGACAACATTACCCGGCTGTGCGAACAGAGTCGGAATGTCAGCCTGGTGGGAGCGATTCCGGTTGACCCGGTCGACGTGGCGGAAAAATCAAAACCGGCTAAACTAGTTCATCGCCTGATGCAATACAGCAATAAACCGTTGATCGGTCAGGCTGCAACCTTGGCGGAAGTCAGACAATCGTTTGACATTATCGAAATCGCCTTTGGGCAGAAAGGGTTTCTCGACCACCATGTGGCCATTGGATACGGTGTAAACCCGGCCAGTCCTCTCGTTTTTGAATCACTTGCCTGTGAGACCGTGCAAGGCTATGCGGAAAGAAGGCAGGCAATATTCATTTTACCGGGATTGATGCCCGGGTTGACCGGCCCCATGGACTTCAAGGGCCTGGTCATACTTTCCAACGCCGAGAACCTTGCGGGTATTACCTGTGCGCAGATGCTCAATCCAGGCACACCGGTGGTTTATTCAGCAGGAACCTTCATGGTGAATATGAAGAATTTTTATGCCGTTACCGGGTCACCTCAAGCCACCCTTGTAAATATTGCGGGTATTCAGATGGCCCGTGAATACTACGACCTGCCGTCCCGCACCATGGCCGGCCTTACAGATGCGAAAGAGGTCGATTTTCAGGCAGGTGCCGAGACCATGCAAAACCTGGCGCTTTATACCATGGCGGGGGTCCATATGATCAACGAATGTTTGGGCGTCATGGACTCCGTTACGACGACCAGCTTTGAAAAATGGGTGCCCGGGGACAATGAGGGCTTTTTGTGGGTCGGGACCGAAGATGGCCTGTGCCGGTTTGAGGAACAATCGGCGCGTTTTTCCAGATACGTTACCGAACCGATGTTGGGTCGCGTGAGGGTTCTCAGCCCGGCTCGAGGCGGCGGTCTCTGGGTCGGGACAGAAGAAGGTGTTTTCCGCCTGCACCCGAGGCAGGAGGGAGACGAGGTTCGAGGTTCGGGTCGGGAACTCGTGCCGGGAACCCTGGGCATGACCTGTACTGCCCTGCTGGAGGACGGCGAAAACCGACTGTGGATCGGGACCAAGGCCCACGGACTCCTGTGTTTCGACCAGCAAACCGGTGTGACCGTTGTTTTTGAACACCGGGTTTCGGATCCCTTCAGCCTCAGTCATAACGATGTGCGGGCATTACTGATTGATCGGAACGAGAACCTCTGGGTTGGAACCAGGGGAGGCGGTGTCAATAAATTGGACCTCAAGCCGAGGAAGTTTCCCAGGGCCCTGTCCGGACAGGGAGGGTTCTTCCGGGAGAGTGTGCGGGCATTTGAGATCGATGACCGGGAGAATCTGTGGGTCGGCACCTCGGGAGGGTTGCATCGATTCGGCTCGAGGAGCGGCGAGGTGGAGTCATTCACCTTTGACCCGAAGAATGAAGCGAGCCTCAGTTATCAGCAAGTTCGGGCCGTGCTCCAGGACAGTGTGGGTCGCCTGTGGATCGGAACCAACGGCGGTGGGCTGAATCTCTATGATCCGAACAGTGGGGGATTTGTCCGATTTCGCAACCGACCGGGGGATCGGGACAGCCTCGGGTCAGACAATGTCTTGGCCCTTTCAGAGGCATCGGGTGGAGGGCTTTGGATCGGAACCGACGGTGGCGGCCTGGATTATCTCGAGCCGAAAGACGGGACCTTTCGTCACTACTCGAATGACCCGGCAGATCCGGCCAGCTTGAGTGACGATGCTGTAACTGCATTGTTGGAAGATCGTGCGGGGGACCTATGGATCGGGACCGCCGGTGGCGGGCTGAATCGAATGAAATCCGATGGCTCGGGCTTTCGCCGCTACCGTCAGGTGAAGGAGGGTTCGTTCGGTCTTTCAAACGACAATATCCTGTGCCTGCACGAAGCCGGTGACGGCGTCCTGTGGATCGGAACGCATGCAGGACTGAATGCTCTTGATCGGTTGTCCGAAACCATCGAGATCCTGAGTGAAAGGGACGGCCTCCCGAGCAACGTCATCTACGGGATCCTGGAGGACGACGAGGGTATTCTCTGGCTCACCACGAACCAGGGTCTGGCCCGGCTGGACCCGGCAACTCGAGAGTGCCGAACCTACGGTACGGATGACGGCCTGCAGTCCCTCGGTTTCAATGAGGGCGCGGCCTATCGTGGGGACGATGGAACGATGTACATCGGAGGCATCAACGGCTTCAACCTGTTCTCGCCAATGGAGGTTCATGACAATCCCTTCGTTCCCGAGGTGCTGATCACCGGCCTGAGCATCTTGAACCGGAAGCATGAATTCGCAAGGGGCTTTTGGTCTCTCGAGGACGTGGATCTTCTGTGGTCGGATACGACTTTTACATTCGATTTTGCCGGCCTGGAATTCACTGCGCCGGAGAAAAACAACTACAGATATCGGATGGAGGGTTTCGACAGGGAATGGATCCAGGTAGGCCATCGACGCCACGCGACCTATACAAATCTCGGCCCCGGAGACTACGTCTTCAGAGTTCAGGCAAGCAACAACGATGGCATGTGGAGCCCTGAAGGAGCGTCCATCCGGGTCAGGGTCTTGCCGGCCGTGTGGCAGACCTGGTGGTTTCGGGCCGCGGCGGGTCTGGCTTTTCTGATTCTCCTTGCAGGTGCATATCGCCTCCGGACTCGTGCCATCCGTCGGAGGAACGAAGACCTGGAAGGCCTGGTGGAACGAAGAGAACAAGCCGAGGCAGAGGTTCGGCGCTATGCGGAGGAACTGGAGCATTCGACTCTGCATGACCGGCTGACGGGCCTCCCCAATCGTGCGCTCTTTCTTGACCGGCTTCAAGTTGTCATGGACCGTACCCGGCGTGACGAGAACCTGGACTTTGCGGTCATGGTTCTCGACCTCGACGGATTCAAGCTCGTCAACGACAGCCTCGGCCATGTGATCGGTGACGAATTGTTGAGTGCGATTACTCAACGGGCCGAGAGTAAACTGCGCTCTGGGGATTCGTTGGCCCGATTGGGCGCAGATGAATTCGCCCTGCTCCTGAGTAACGTGGGAGACATCACGGCGTTGAGGCGCCTTTTGGAGCGAATGCACCGTGCTCTGGACGATCCTTTCAAAATTCGTGGTCACGAGATTTTTTCTTCGGTCAGTATCGGTGTTGTAGTCAACAGTGATTCCTATCGAAGCCCGGGAGAAATGCTTCGGGACGCCGACACCGCCATGCACCGCGCCAAAGCGGCCGGGCGCGGGACCCATGTCATCTTCAACCCTGAAATGCATGTCGAGGCTTCGTTCGCCTTGGAAATGGAGGGGGCCCTTCGGAGGGCGATTGACCGTGATCAGTTTGTCCTGGAATACCAACCGATCGTCGATATCGGGAACGGCAGGCTCGTCGGATTCGAAGCCTTGCTCCGGTGGCGGCGGCCGGGGCATGGAGTGGTTTTCCCCGGGGAATTCCTGTCCCATGCACGTAATGGAGGGTTTTCCATTGGAATCGGTGACTGGGTCGTCAGGCAGGCCTGTGAGCAGGCCGGATTGTGGCAGAAGGTCAGTACAAACGGACCGGTCTCTGTCAGCGTCAATCTCTTCAGTCAGCAGGTTTCTGATGAGCGTCTGGTTGACCTGGTCAGAGATTCTCTGGGGGAGGCATCGTTGGATCCCGGTCTCCTTCATCTCGAGATCACTGAAGACGTTCTCATCGACGCGCCCGACTCGGCGATCTCGGTATTGTCCGAATTGCGGAATGAGGGGCTCAGAGTGCTGCTCGATGATTTCGGCACCGGCTATTCTTCCCTGACCTATTTGCAGCGCTTCCCCATCGACGGGCTGAAAATTGATCGGTCATTTGTGAGCGGAATGATGGCCAAGCCCGAAAGCGCGAAGATCGTTGAATCAATCATTCTCCTCGCCAAGAGTCTCGACAAGGATGTCATTGCTGAGGGGGTGGAGACAGGGGATACGATGATGAAATTGAGAGATCTCGGCTGCCGCTTTTCCCAGGGTTTCTTCTTCGGGAGGTCTCTGGGCGGGGAGGCTGCAACGCTCTTGGTGGAGCAGGCCCGGACCTGGCCGTTTGACGAGGTCTGATCAGGCCGCGAGATCAGTCACCAGGGGCCTCAGAATATAGGGGCGGGTCAGGAATTCCGCAGTGTATGCTTGTGCTTTCGCGCCATCCGGACCCCCTTGCCCTGTGGTACCATCCGCCGGATGAAAAACGAAACCGGACAGGTCGTCGCCCCTGATCGCAGTACTCGCCCCGATTCCGAACCATTGGAAAATTCGGGCCTTTTGTCTTTTCCTCGCAGCCGGATCCTGATCGTCGGCGGGGTCTTCCTTCTGGTACTGCTTGCGCTGCTGCTGGCCAGAGACCCGGGGTCGCAGATTTTCAAGATCTACCTCACCGAACCCGGCGCCTATCGGGTCACCTACGAGGACCTTCGGGAAGCCGGGCTCAAGGCCGGCAGGATCGGTTCGCAGGATTTTGTTCTCACCCACCGTGGCATAGAGGCGCCGATATGGGTCGCCGACGGCGACGACGGCCGTTTCGGTCCGGGTGATTGGATCGAGTTCGTCGGTGAGCGGTTGTCGGGCCATCGGTCGTTTCATAACGAGTACACCCTCCTCGACGTCTACCATCTGGCTCTCGACGGGTCGCAGGGTCTGCGTATGTCGTCACCTGCGCTGCCTGAAGCGGCGATCAGGGCGACGGAACCGGCGCATCTGGAAGTCGAGATGCACGTGGAAATGAACAACTTCATGGTTCATTTCAATGGGCCCGGCGGCGAGAATCCGGAGCCCCGGTTCTGGGAACGCCTCAGTCATATCGATCCCGAACCCTTCCGGCACGAATTCCGGTTGGGGCGTTTCAGGGCGGGCTCGAGGCCCATTTCTCTGGCGGTCAAGTTGCGTGGGTGGTCCAACGCCGCCCGTAGGGAGCCGGGGTTATCCGATCACCGGGTCGATCTCTACTTCAACGGCGAGTTGATTGGGGTCGGCGAATGGGATGGTCGTGAGAGCCACCTGATCGAAGTTCCGGAGGTTCCCCGGGACCTTGTCAAGCAAGAAGCCGTCAATATCCTGGAACTTAAAGGCCCCCGGCGTCAATCGTCCACCTCGACCGATTCGTTGATCGACATGGTGCTGCTGAACTGGATCGAGATCAACCATCCTCCACCAGAAGCCCACGAGAGCTTTGGCGGGACGTGGATTGACCCCAGGATGCACCGTTTTGTCTTGCCCCAGCCTGTTTCAGAGGGCCATTCTCCGGCGAAGGTTCGCCTGACCTCTGCTCTCGGTTCGCCCCTGATCGTCTTCGGCTCAGAAGGGTCGCGCTTCGACAGCCGCAACATGGAGATCGAGAATCACGAGAAGACATCCCTCTATCATTTCTACCCGCCGCCTCAGGAATCCGTTTTCTATGTGGTCAAGACAGAGGCTGCCCTCCTGGCCCCGGCCGCCATCGAACTCGATCACCCTTCCCAACTCAGGGATAACTCCCGCCAGGCCGACTACATTATCATCGCCCACCCGCGATTGCTTCGGGCCATTGAGCCGTTGGCAGCCTTTCATCGTCGGGAGGGCCTCGAAGTGGCTGTCGTGGCGGTAGACGACATTTATGACGAGTTCAACCACTCGGTCGTCCATCCCGAGGCCATCCGGGATTTTCTGAAGTTTGCCTACCACGAGTGGCAGGATCCGGCCCCGCGGTTTGTGCTGCTGGTGGGCGACGCCAGCTGGGATGGCGAGGGGATCGGTTCTACCTACAACGGTGGCGCGCCCTACTCTCCGGAGTTGCCGTTGTCTCACCGCAACCTCATCCCGACCTCGGCTTTCGAGGAGGGTTTTCGGGGGCACTCCGCGAGCGACAACTTCTTCGTTTCCGTGGACGGGGACGACCATCTGCCCGATATGGCCATCGGCCGTTTTCCGGTCGCCGAGCCTGAGGAGGTCACAGCCATCGTCGACAAGACTGTGCGGTACGGCAATCAAAGCGATGTCGGCCCGTGGCGTCGGAACATCCTGTGGCTGTCCGACATGAGTCTCTATATGCAGAATGCCAGCGACGAAATTGCGGAGGGCGTAGCGGAGCAGGGCTTTTCCTCCGTCAAGCTCTATCCATCCGAGGGTGAGGAACCCACGGAACTCACCCAGAACCCCTTGCGGGATGCTCTTGACCGGGGCCAGCTCCTGGTTCATTTTTTCGGCCATGGCGCCCGCTATGTCTGGCGTACCGGTTCCGCAACCCACAAGAACAACTACGACCTCTTCACCTTCGACGACCTTCACGAACTCAAGCCGACGGCCAAACTGCCTCTGGTGCTCAGCATGACCTGTTGGTCGGCTCCCTTCGACCATCCGACAGCCGATTCGATTGGCGAGAAATTCTTGCGTCTCCCGGAACGAGGGGGTATTGGCTTTTTTGGGGCCAGCTGGAAGGTCAGCTCGAACCCGTTATATAGCGACCTGCTGATCGAAGAGCTGACCTCGGCCGGTACAATCGGCGAAGCGATTCTCCACGCGAAGCGGCGGCTCGAGACCCAGGGCCAGGTCGAGAAATATAATTACCTCGGAGACCCGGCGATTAAATTGGCGATTCCGAAGTACTCCCTCGAGATCGCCGAAACGGACGAGGGCGCCGAGGGCTGGGAGATTGTCGTGACCGTGCCCAGGGAGGGCTTTGGCGGCCGGGCCATCGTCGACTGGCTCGATAGTGCGGGGAAGGTTCTTCACAGCGAGGAGTCGGCAGTGACCGATGCAACCTTCAGAGGAGGCTACCGGCCTGCCGGTGAAAAAGACATGGTTGCTTCGGTGCGGGCCTACGTCTGGAACGAAAAGGAAGGACACGACGGAATCGGCGCCCTCAAGCTCCGCCCGGACCCTGTTTCCTGATTCCGAATCCTGCGGCCTAGCTTCCTAGCGTCCCAGCATATGTCGTCGGATCGGGAATGCCGGCCTCCTCGAACCCGCGATGCCTCAGCAGACACGAGTCACAATGCCCGCAGGCGAGGTTGGATGGTGTCGGGTCGTAGCAGGACCATGTCAGACCGTAGTCCAGGCCCAGGTCGGTCCCGGTTCGGATGATCTCTGCCTTCGAGAGGTTGAGCAGCGGGGCATGAACGTGGTATCTCACGCCCTTCTCAGCCCCTGCGACGGTGGCGAGTGCGGCCATGCCTTCGAAGGCCTCCAGGAAGGCCGGACGACAGTCGGGGTAGCCGGAATAGTCGACCGCGTTGGCCCCGATGAAGAGATCGGCGGCGCCGATGACCTCGGCCAGACCCAGCAGCAGGGAGAGCATGACGGCATTGCGGGCGGGCACGTAGGTGATGGGAACTTCGTCGGTCGCTTCGCGGTCCTTGGGCACGTCGATGGCGTCGGTCAAGGCCGAACCCCCGATTGCCCGAAGGTCCAACTCGACAGTGCGGTGACTCGCGGCGCCCAGGGCCTCGGCAATTCGCCGGGCGGCCTGCAGTTCGATCCGGTGACGCTGGCCGTAGTCGATTGTCAGACAGTGACAGACGTAGCCCTGTGACCGGGCTATGGCCAGGACCGTAGCGGAGTCGAGACCTCCGGAGAGGAGGATGGTTGCGGCGGGGTTTTGTGAGGTGCTCTCCATGGTTTTGAGGATACCGTGATCTTGGGTCGGGGCCAAAGACCGCGTCCGCGACGGCGAACCGCGTCCGGGACCGCGTCGGCAATCCGCGACGGCGACCGGGACCGCGTCAGGATCCGCGACCGCATCCGCAAACCGCGGCCGGGGCCGCGTCCGTAAACCGCATCAGCATCCGGGAACCGCGACAGCGGCGGCGTCCGGTCCAGCGGTGACTCGAACATGATCACCTCCGTGTTGTTCATGAGAATGAGGGCTGATAGCTGGTGGACCACCCGGTGTCAAGGACAAGCCTGACGGTTGCTTCGCAATCCTTGACACCGGCCGCTCCACCAGCTTTGGGAGGGGCATGAACAACACGGAGGAAATCATGTCCAACACGCTCCCCAGCAACACACTCGACGTCCACTCGGTAGCTCTCGAGGCCGCCGGGCTCTCAATCACACTCGTTACCCGGGTGCCTGCACCACTGAAAAGCATTGCCGATCAGGTGATTCGTTCAGCAAGCTCGGTTCCGGCCAACCTCTCCGAAGGCCATGGCAGGACCGGCCGAGACCGAATGCACCATTGGCGAATTGCATACGGCTCAGCTAAAGAGATCGACAGTCATCTGAGGCTTCTCATCCATGCCGGAGCCATCGACAAGACCCGAGCCGCCGCCGCTCTCAATCTCTTCGACCGAGTCCGAGCGATGACCTGGCGGTTGATTCATCCGAAAGGGTGAGTCACCGACGCTGAACTGGTCCCGGTCGCGGCCCACCGTCGCGGTCACCGGACGCGGATCGCCGCCGCAGTCGCGGACTCGGTCACGGATTGCGGCCCCGGTCCACTGTCCCCGCACCCCCGTTGGAGAGGGGCGCTCTTGTCTACCCACGTAGTCGATGCCGACGCTCAATCCGGAGAGCGCCCCACACCCTCGGACGGGAGGTGCCGCTCTTTTCCCGTGGTCCTCACGCGAACCACCCGATACGGCAGTCGATGCGGACCTCGGGAAGAGTGGCACTCCTGCGGCGGTCACTTCAGCGACAGAATCTCGGCCAACGCCGTCAATGCCGAGGTCGTTTTTCTCAAGAGGCGGAATTCTCCCGATGCCGACACCGACGCCACTTGAGGAAAATGGCCGAGTGGGGGCGCGCTTGCGCGCTCCCGAAGGTCGGGGTTGGAACTCAGGAACCGAGGTCAGCGACCGCGACAGCGTCAGGGACAGCGACGGCGACGGGTTCCGCGAACCGCGCCCGGGACCGCGTCCGAGACCGCAATCAGCGTCCGTTGTCAGCGAACGCGACGACCTCAGCAGGCCAAAAACCCCGCAATCGCCTCCGCAACCCGTTCAGGATGCGTCAGATGCACATGATGCCCGCCCTCGACTTCGAGTCGTTCGAGATCGGCGAAGGCGCCGAGTCGCCGGCTGATGATGTCTTCAGGCACGGGCCAGCCTCCCCGCGGGCGGATGGCGAGTACCGGACAGGAAACGCCCCTGAGGAAGGCCAGAACCTGTTCCTCGGTCAGGCGGGTTCGAGAGGGCAGTTTGAGGCGGGGGTCGTGACGGAATCGGACGCCGTCGGCACACGGTTCGGTGCCGCGTTCAACGAGCAGGCGAGCGCCTTCCCGGGTGAGATCGGACCCGGATCGTAAGCGTGCCTTGAGGGCCGCCTCGAGGGTCCGGCAGGGTGGATCCTCGGCCGTATCCTGACGACGCTCGGCGTCCAGGGCCTTGGCCAATCGGGCCGGAGCCTGCTCGGCAGGGTCTGAGAGAGGACCGAATCCGTCGAGCAGGATCAGTCGTTGAACGGCTTCCGGGGCGACCGCGGCCGTCTGGACGCCGATGGCTGCGCCCATCGAGTGACCGAGGATAGAGAACTTCTGCCATCCGAGTACCTCTGCCATTCCAAGGACATCCGCAACCCAGTCGATGAAATGGGCGCCGCAGGTGCCGGGACGGTGATCGGAGTGTCCGTGGCCGACGAAGTCCGGGGCGACGATGTGAAAGCCATCGAGGCGGGAGGCCAGCGGAATGAAGGAGGCGGCGTTGTCCATCCAGCCGTGAAGAGCCAGGACCTTGGGTTGGTCCCGAGATCCCCATTCAAGGGCGGCAATCTTCAAGCCTTGCCATTTGATCATCAATTTACGAGGTTTGGTCATGTCATCTTTGCACATCAAAGTCGCGCCGGCGGCGCCGGAGAACCGAGAGCTGATAGCTGATAGCTGACGGCTGACAGCTCCCCTCCCCCCTCAGGCCCGCCGGGAGGTGGAAAGGCGGGGGAGAGGCAGAGGGAAACGAACGCTCGGCCGATTCCGGCTGGGGGAGGGGCATCAATCCATCTGTTTGCGCAAAATCGCCGGGATCTCGATGTCGTCGCCGATGTTGATGCCGAATTCCCTTCCCGGGCCCTGGGGGATGAATACCGAGCGTCGGGCGGGCTTTTCTTCTTCTTGGACCGGCGTCGAAATACTCGGCGAGGTGGTGGAAAGGGGCGCGCCTGCCGGAATCTGGGCGCCTTCCTGGGCCTGGTGGAAACCGGTGGCAATCACGGTGACCTGGAGGGAGTCTCCGAGGCTCTCGTCGATCACGGCGCCGAAGAGTACCTGGGCGTCTGCATCGATGCCCTGGGTGATGATGTCCGACGCGTCGTTGATCTCACTCAGGGTGACGTCGGTGCCGCCGCTGATGTTGATCAACAGGCCTCGGGCGCCTTCGATCGACGTTTCCTCGAGCAGCGGGGAGGCAATCGCCTGCTGAGCCGCTTCGACTGCCCGGTGCTCGCCGGTTGAGGAGCCGATGCCCATGATGGCGTGGCCCATGTCCTTCATCACGGTCCGAACGTCG
Source organism: Acidobacteriota bacterium (assembly GCA_039714865.1). Lineage (GTDB taxonomy): Bacteria > Acidobacteriota > Thermoanaerobaculia > Thermoanaerobaculales > Sulfomarinibacteraceae > DAOWGJ01. Next base: position 11,082 of record JBDLIO010000021.1, read on the forward strand.
GCGAAATCCCGGTTGATCAGGCCTGGGACGGTGATGATGTCGGCGATGCCCTGAACCGCCTGGCGGAGCACGTCGTCGGCAATTGCCATCGCCTCGGTGAAGGCGGTGTTGCGCTCGACGAATTTGAGCAGGCGGTCATTGGGAATGGTGATCAGGGTATCGACGTGTTTGGCCAGTTCGGCAATACCCTGCTCTGCCTGTTGCGAGCGCCTTTTTCCCTCGAATCCGAAGGGTTTGGTGACGACTGCGACGGTCAGCGCGCCGACCTCTTGGGCCATCTGCGCGATGATGGGCGCCGCGCCGGTTCCGGTGCCGATCCCGCTCGGGCCCGGGCCGACGGGCTGACGAAGATCCCGCTCCACGACGACATTCGAGCGGTCACGGTGCCCGGCGCGGTCGACGGCTGGCTGGCGTTGCACGAGCGGTTCGGGCGTCTTCCCCTCGGCGACGTGTTGGCCGAGGGGATCCGGCTGGCCGACGAC
>JBDLIO010000022.1:0-11468 GCA_039714865.1 Acidobacteriota bacterium
CTGACGATGGGACGCACCTGGGGCGGTGAGTTCGGGACCCGAGAAAAGAATGGTGATGTCGAGTGGGAATCGGGGGCGATTTCACCGATTATTAGCAAGACAGGTGAAGTGACCCACTACATGGCTGTCAAGGAGGATGTCTCAGAACAGAAAAGGATTGAGAACGAGTTGCGGATGGCAACGGAAGCTGCCAACCAAGCCAACCAGGCCAAGTCCGACTTTTTGGCGACCATGAGCCACGAGATCCGGACGCCGATGAACGGTGTGATCGGAATGATCGGGTTGTTGTTGGATACGGGATTGAGCACGGAGCAGCAGCGCTTTGCCGAGACGATACGCGACTCGGGTGAGGCGCTTTTGGCGATTATCAACGACATACTGGATCTGTCCAAATTGGAGGCGGTGCAGCTGGAACTGGAGGACACTGAGTTCTTCCTGGAAGACACCGTCGCAGGTGTGATGGACATTATGGCCCCGAGAGCGAACGCCAAGGGTCTTAAGGCGGGTCATGTCCTGGCCTCCGACATCCAGGGCGTCTATCGAGGGGACCCCGGCCGTCTGCGCCAGGTGCTGATGAATCTGGTGGGCAATGCCGTGAAATTCACCCAAACCGGGGCGGTCACCATTGATGTATCGCGGCGAGGTGGTGACCATGACCGTCCCCGTCTTCGTTTTGAAGTACGTGATACCGGAATAGGGATACCGGAGGATGCCTTCGGAGAACTGTTTCAGAGCTTCACCCAGGTGGATACTTCGAAGTCTCGCCGTTACGGTGGCACGGGACTGGGGCTGGCCATCTGCAAGCGCCTGGTCGAGACCATGGGAGGTGTCATCGGTGTCGAAAGCCAGGAAGGGAAGGGCACCACTTTCTGGTTTGAGCTGGCTTTGTACAGCATTGGCAAGAGCCTCTCTTTCCAAACCGAGACTGACGGAGTTCTGTTGCAGGACAAGTGTTCTGCGTCGCAGCGCGAGGCCCCGGCGGAACCTCATTCGGCTCGGGCACTTCACCTCCTGGTTGCCGAAGACAACCCGGTCAACCAAAAGGTGGCCAAAGCGATGCTGGGGAAAATGGGGCACGCGGTGGATGTCGTTGCCAACGGAATCGAAGCGGTGGAAGCGGTCCAGGCCAAGCGCTATGATCTGGTATTCATGGATATTCAGATGCCTGAAATGGATGGATTGCACGCAACTCGGGAGATTCGTGCCTTCAATGACGAAAGAGCCCAGGTGCCAATCGTGGCGATGACCGCAAATGCGTTGAAGGGCGACGAAGAGTGCTGCCTGGAAGCGGGCATGAACGGCTATTTGTCAAAGCCGATCAACCGTCAAAAAATGGTCGAGCTGATCGCTTTGTTATTCCCTCCACAAGGGGACGAGTGACTGCCATTCCACTGGACTCCTACCGAGGGGGGTTGCCTTGGAAAAGCGGTTCTCGTTCAATCATTCGACGAATTGCCGGATCGGCTCTATCGGTGGCGAAACGGACCCGCTCACGCCATCCGGGATCGCCAAGAAGTACGGCTGCCTGAGCTCGCTTGAAAAGGGCCATGGCGTAGCCGGGGTGATCCGGAGGCACCCGGTCCAAGGCATCGGCTGCAGGCCCAGGGCGACCGGCCGCGAGGTACAAGACGCCCAGTTCGAGGCTGTGATCGAAGGCCTGCGCCTGCAGGTTTTGGCCCTTCTCGAATGCGTGGATGGCCGCCGGAGTGTTACCGATCGCCATTTCGAGTTCGCCGAGGCGGACCCACTCGGCGTCCGGTTGTTCTTTGAGGGCAATGGTACGTTTGACCAGCCGGGCCGCATCTTCCAGCCGATCCTGGCTTTCTCGGATTCGAGCGAGAGCCTCGAGAGCCGGCAATCGCCGGGGCATCGCGATCAGGACCTTTTCAAAAAGCGGCCCGGCAAGCTGCCACTGCCGAAAGCGGAAATGGTGCATGGCGAGATAGTGCTGAAGGTCGATCGACTCCGGCTGGATCTGATGGGCCCTGTCGAAGAGTTCCATCGCACGTCCCTGGTTTCCCAGGATGGAGTGGGACACCGCCAATCGCACGGTGACCATCAGATTCTCGGAGTCTTCGGCCAGCACGTGTTCAAAGACTTCGATCGAGGCCTCGTACTCCTTGCGGACGAAGAGGGCAGAGCCCCTGTCCAGATCGTCGAAGAGGTGGGCCATGTCTTTGGGATTGGGCGCATTTTCCCTGTAGGTAGGCGAGCCCTCCCAACCGACGTAGCCCAGGGTCGCCAGTTGTTCCCTGGCCTCCTGGTCGAGGGCGCCGGGGGTGGGTGTGTCGTCGAGACCGGGCAGTGAATACCTGCTGATCGCCTGGGTGATCTCCGGGTCGATCTCAATGCTTTCACTGAGATCGACGGACTCCGAGAGATCCGAGCGTACGTCGTAGACTTCGGTCTCCCCGGATTGCATGACCTTGATGGAACCCGACACGGCCATCACCTGAGGCTGCCATCCGTATTGAAGGTGGGGCTTGAGGGCTTCGGCCAGGACAATCTCCGGCTCGGCGGTGACGAGGTCATAGGCCGTGTCGATGCCGGCCCAACCGAGTATGGTATGGAAGATCCGTCGCGTACTGACGGGGGTCTCGACAACGGCCGTCGGAATCCCGCTGCCCGCCAGGATCAAGGGGACCCGCATGACGCCTTGGTAGAGCAGATTACCGTGCAGGACCTCACCGTGCTCTCCGAGGCCTTCGCCGTGATCGCCGGCGACGAGTATTTTCGAGGGCCGTCCGGTGTTGCGCCTTTCAAAGGCCTCGATCAGCCTGCCCACCTCGTGGTCCATTGAGGCCACTTCGCCGAGATACGGGGAGGTGGGATATCGGGATCGAAAGGGCTCGGGCGGCGCGTAGGGTTCGTGGGGATCGAAATAATGAACCCAGATGAAGAGAAGATCATCTGGATGGGACTGCAGGTACGAAAGGGCCCGGTCAGTGGTGGGCCCCGCCAGGCGTTCGGCGTGGCCCTGGCCCAGATCGTCGTCGTAGTGATCGAAGCCGCGGGCCAGCCCGAATCGCCGTTTGAGGGGATAGCCGGAAACGAAGGCGGCCGTCGAAAAACCTGCGTCCCTGAGCCTCTCGGCCAGCACGACGCGCTTTTCGTCGAGAAATCGTGAATTCTCCCGGATACCGTGCTCCGAGGGATAAAGGCCGGTCAGCATGGAGGTGTGGGAGGGCAGGGTCATCGGCGCGGTCGTCCAGGCCTGCTCAAAGCGCATGCCCCGTGCCGCCAGTGCCTCCAGCGCCGGTGTCTCAACCTCGTCGGATTCAAATCCCATGCTGTCGGCCCGGGTCGTGTCCAGGGTGATCAGGAGAATCGAAGGTTGTGCGGAGGCGGCCGCAACGTTCGGCTTTGTCTGTTCGGGTGAGCAGGCCAATGTCATCGCGGTGAGAAAGATGGCGGTCAGGTGTGTGACAGCTCGTTTGTGCATGAGTGGATCCTAACCCGGAGGGCCGAAAGGGGGAAGCGAAGTTTCATCGCGACCTTCTCATTGGGCCGTATCGGGCGTAACCGTAGACTACCGGTGAGAAAGTCGGGCCACGGTGTCGGACAAATGGGTCGGTTCGCCGGTTCAGTTGAGTCGTCGGGTCATCTTCAAGAGTTCAATGAGGCCGACGGCCGAAAGTCTTCAGAACTGCCCTGAGATCCTCGGGCAGGATCGGCTTGGCCAGATATTCGTCCATCCCGGCGGCCAAACATCGACTGCGGTCCTTGCTCATGGCGTTTGCCGTCAAGGCGATAATTGGGGTGTAGGTATCCCTGAGGCGTCGTATGAGTCGTTTCGGCAAGTCGACGGGGGAACCAAAATCGCCGGTCTCGCATTGTCGAATCAGACGGGTTGTGCTCAGACCGTCCAATTCGGGCATCCGCACATCCATGAAAATGATGTCAAAATCCTTCTCGGCCAATTCCTCCAGGGCAACCACTCCATTTTCCGCTTCCGTTACGGCGCAACCGTCGGTTTCCAGGAGTTTCCGAAAGAGGACACGACTGAACTCGTCGTCCTCAACCAGAAGTACGCGGGGAGCCGAACGCCGGACCGTATCACCGGAAACCCCGGGGGGAACCTGGATCTCCTCGTTTCCTTGTTCAATCTCCTCCGAGAGGTTTGTTCTGGCAAATGGGAGAACGAAGTGGAAGGTCGAGCCGAGGCCGGCTTCGCTCTCCAGCCAGATCTTCCCCCCCATCAATTCGACCAGTCGTCTGGCTATGGAGAGGCCCAGGCCGGTTCCTCCATAACGCCTGCCGATGGATGAATCCTCCTGGTCAAACGCCCCAAAAACTGTTTCTTGCTTTTCGAGCACGATGCCCGGACCGGTGTCCTTGATGCTGAAATGAAAAACCGCCTCGGCTTCATCTGCTTCTGGCCCATCGTGATGGGGTTCGATTGTGACTGTCACTGATCCTTCAGAAGTGAATTTAATCGCATTCTGTACGAGATTGAATAGAATCTGGCGAAGACGAAGAGGGTCGCCATAATAAAGTCGGTCCAAGTCAGCTGAAGTAACACACCGTAAGGTAAGACCCTTTTCCTGTGCCCTGATGATCAAAAGATTCACGACAGATTCTATGAGTTTTTGCAAATTCAGTGGTTGATGTTCCAAGTCGAGCTGCCCCGCTTCAACCTTTGAATGATCCAGGATGTCATTCAGGAGCCGGAGTAAGCCTTCAGCGGACTCTTGCACCATCTGTCCATAACGGACTTGTTCTTCCGGAATATGTGACTCAATAGCCAGTCTGTTGATCCCGATAATTGCATTCAGGGGTGTGCGGATGTCGTGGCTCATATTGGCAAGAAATTCACTCTTAATCCGATCGGCCTTTTCTGCAGCCGTTTTTGCCCTGACGAGTTCTATATGAGAGCTGATTCGTTCCTTGAGAATTGATAATCTAAAGGGCTTCGTAATGTAGTCATTCGCTCCTGCAGAGAATACCTTGACAATACCTTCTTCGTCGTTGGTTGTAGAAAGCACCACGACAGGAATGGCAGTTGTAGCCGGGCTTGCCGACAGACTGCGACAGAATTCAATGACATCATCGTCCAATACTGGAATATCGATCAAAATCAGGTCAATTGACGGTTGAGTTGGAACAGCCTCAGTCGAGGAGTCTCCGATTTTGCGAACGATGATTTGATACCGGTCTGCTAGGGTATCGGACAGAATCTGAATGTTGTCGGGTTCATCGCTGAGAATCAATATTGTGTTGAAGTGTGATTTCATGAACGTCGATGATTCTTGGTACTATTTCTCGATGGTCTACACATTTGACAAGCCTTTTTGAAGAAAGCTGACGATTCTTTTGTCTTCCTTTATTGTGTGGGATTTGAACCACTGAACAAGGAAATATGCAAAATCCCGATGTGTTCTCTTGCCCAGTTCAAGATAATTCAAGTTAATGTTGAACTTCTCAAGGAGCTCAAAATGGAGTCTACGATGTTTGTCAAAATCAGGATAACAAATTTCTAACATCAGGTTCTCTTCGCTGACGAAGTGAAATTCAGCGTATTTCTGAATCTCCAAGATCAAGCGGGACATGGTTGGATTATTTGTTCCCCGGTCAATCGCGTTGATCAACTTGTTGACGAGGTTGACGAAAACTCTGTGCTCGGCATCGATGTTCTGATTCCCGGTCTCAAGCAAGTCGGTCCATTCCAGCATCTTCATTGGGCCCCCAGAGGCGGATAGGAGAGCTTCCAGTTAATGGAATCCTAAAATGGGAGGTAGGGGGCTGATGGTGTCGGAGGTCACAAAAGACCCATTGTCTTCGAGCAGGTTCGGGGGGGGTTGGAGCGGTTCTCAGTTGTCGAAGCCGGCAGTTTTGAGGTTTCTGCGGAATTCGGGACGAACCCAAAGCCCCCCCACCGGAGATGACTTCGCTCATGGCTGTGCCGGGACCTTGGAGCGAAAGGGCGCCGGAATCCGATGCTATTATCCTGATGTGAAACCAAGACCCAGCGTTGTGAGCCCACGGGAAGAAAACGAGGCAAAATGATGCAACTTCGGCACAACGCGTTTGATCTTCAACTTCGCCATACCTTTCGCCTGGCTCGGGGGGGCAGTGATTCTCGTCGGGTTCTGGTCGTTGAGATCGAGCACGATGGTTTGATCGGCCGGGGAGAGGCCGCCCCGATCGCTCGCTACGGACAGGATGCCGAGTCGGCGGCCCGCGCGGCCGAGGCGATGCTGGCTCGGATCGAGGATCCCCGGGTCTTCGAGTCGGCGGCGAACCGGACCGCAGTGGCGGGACAGCCGGCTGCCGAGGCAGCTATCGACATGGCGTTGCGTGACCTGGCCGGGAAGAAACGGGGAGTTCCGCTGTACGAAATGATGGGCATCGACCCCGGCACGATGCCGGTGACCTCTTTCACCATCGGCATGGACACCCCCGAGATCGTCGAGCAGAAGGTCCGTGAAGCCGAAGATTACGCCGTCTTGAAGGTCAAGCTGGGATCGGCGGAGGATCGGCAGGTCCTGGAAACGGCCCGGCGCTTTACGGATCGTCCCATTCGGGTGGACGCCAACGAAGGTTGGGCGCTTGATGACGCTCTGGGTCGCCTCGAGTGGCTGGAGGAGATGGGCGTGGAATTCGTTGAGCAGCCTTTGCCGGCCGGTCAACTGGCCGAGATGAAGGAGCTGAAGAAAAGGAGCCCGCTCCCGCTGATGGCCGACGAGGATGTTGGTCGGGCAGAAGACATTCCCCGCCTCGCCGAGGCCTTTGACGGCATCAACATCAAGCTGATGAAGTGCGGCGGCCTGGGTGAGGCCCTGCGCATGATCCATGTCGCCCGGGCCCACGGATTGAAGGTCATGCTCGGCTGCATGATCGAGACTTCGATGGCAATCACCGCCGCGGCACATATCGCCCCACTGGTTGATTATGTTGATCTCGACGGTAACCTCTTGATCACCAACGATCCTTTCATCGGGGCAGAGGTCCGGGATGGCAGACTCGTTCTTCCGTCCGAGCCTGGACTGGGTGTAAAAGATCGATAGAGAGGAGTCCCGGATATGCCTTTTGTGATCGGAATCGACGCCGGCGGAACCAAGACGGTGGGGCTTCTGGCCGACGAGAGCGGCAAGGTGCTCTCCAAGGCGATCTCCGGCAGTGCCAACCTGGTGGTGAAGGGAGAACTCGAGGTTGAGAAGGTGCTCTTCGACGTCATCGAGTCTCTGGAGGCGCCGGAGCCGATCGCGGCCCTCTGCCTGGGAATCGCCGGCATCGGGCAGGTCGGCGCGGAAGAGGTGATCCAGGGTGTTCTCCGTCGGCTCGGCCAACGCCGGAGGATCAAGGTCGTCAACGACGCCGTCGTCGCCTTGGTCGCGGGGGCGCCGGACGGTATCGGAATCGTGGTCGCGGCGGGAACCGGGTCGATTGCCTATGGGGTCGATCCCGAAGGCCGTACCGCTCGTTCCGGAGGCTGGGGCTATCTGCTCGGGGATGAGGGCTCGGCTTTTTGGCTGGGCCACTATGCCCTGAGGCACGCCATCCGGGCTGCCGACGGACGAGGCCAGGCGACGATTCTCTATGACTTGATCTGTGACAAGCTCGGTATCTCCGAACCCGCGGCTCTCGTTGAGTGGTTTTACGACCAGGAACGTTCTCGCAACCGGGTTGCCAATTTGGCTTCGCTGGTGGAGGAGGCCGGCACTGAGGGTGACGAGGCGGCGGAGATCCTCCTGGATCAGGCCGCCAAACATCTGGTCAAGGCGGCTCGGGCTGTGGCCGAAAAGCTGACCTTTCCGGATCGCCATCCGATCGTGCTGTCCGGTGGGGCTTTCAAGGCGTGTCCGAGCCTGATCCGGCGATTGGCGGAGATGCTGGCTTCGCCCGAGGTGGAGGTTCGGCCTCTCGAGGCCGAGCCGGCGACGGGGGCTGTCACAATGGCCCTGGAGATGTTGTCATGAGTTCGGCCAAGGCGCTGATCGTCAATGCGGACGACCTGGGCCGTACACCCGGCATCAACGACGGCATCTTCGAGGCCCATGAACGAGGCCTCGTGACCAGCGCCACGCTGATGGTTGCTTATCCGGCAGCCGAAAAGGCGGCGATCCGGTGTGAGACCCTGCCTGATCTGGGAATCGGGCTCCACGTCCAGCTGTCCGGCGGAACACCGGTTCTGCCCCCGGAGCAACTGCCCAGCCTGGTGGACGCCGAGGGCCGTTTGCCCAAGTTTCCGGACGGGCTCGGGGGAGCTGCGCCGGACGAGGTGATGGCCGAAGCGAAGGCCCAGTTTGATCGTTTTCTGGAACTCTGCGGCCGCCTTCCGACCCATCTGGACAGCCACCACCACAGCCACCGAAACCCGATGGTCTGTGACGCGCTGATCGCACTGGCGAGGGACCATCACCTGCCGATCCGCAACGCCTCGCCGGACGTCAAGGAACGTGTTCGGCAAGAAGGGTTGCCGACCAACGACCATTTCGTCGAAAAATTCTTCGGGGAGGATGCCCGGTTGGAGATCCTTCTCGAGGTGCTTCGTAGTCTCGGACCCGGCATCACCGAAATCATGTGCCACCCGGCCCATGTCGATGAAGAGCTGCGGTCGAGCAGCAGTTATGCCGAGCAGAGGCAGCAGGAACTCGAGATCTTGACCAACGCGGATGCCTTACAGGCGGTCAAGGATCTGGGTCTTCGAACGGCGAATTTTTCGACGGCATGGTGTTCATGAAGCGGACCTTGATGGCGGGTCGTCCGCCGGGAGCGGAGGCTCGATGAGTATCGGTTCGATTGATCTTGGCATTCTCGCACTCTATCTGGTGGGGGTCGTGCTCCTGGGGCTCTGGATCGGTCGCAAGGCCGGGAGTGTCACCGACTTCGTCGTCGGCGGCCGCGATCGCCCCTGGTGGCTGATCCTCTTTTCCATCGTCGCCACCGAGACCAGCACCGTGACCTTCTTGAGCATCCCGGGTTTCGCCTACTCCCGGGACATGACCTGGCTGCAGATTCCGATCGGTTTTCTCCTCGGGCGATTCGTGGTGGTTTTCCTTCTCCTTCCCCAGTATTTCAAGGGGTCGTTCTTCACCGCCTACGATGTGCTGCACGAGCGATTCGGCGGCGCCACCCAGAAGGCGGCGTCTGCGATGTTCATCATCACGCGCAGCCTGGCCGACGGTCTTCGCCTCTTCTTGTCGGCGATCGTATTGCAGGAGATGACCGGCATCCAGATTCATTGGGCCGTCGTGGCAATGGGGCTGGCGACGATCGTCTACACCTTCTTCGGCGGGATCCGGGCCGTGCTGGTGACCGATCTGGTGCAGTTCGTCATCTACATCGCCGGCGCCCTGGTGGCCTTTGCCTTGATCCTCCAGCGACTGCCGGGAGGCTGGGCGCAACTCGTCAGCGTTGGCGAGGCGGCCGGCAAGCTTCGCATCTTCGATACCTCCTTCGCCTGGGACAACGCCTACTGCCTGTGGGCCGGTCTCATCGGCGGGCTCTTCATTACGCTGGGTTCTCACGGGGTCGACCAGATGATGGTGCAGCGCTACTTGTGCGCACCGAAACTCAAGGATGCCCAGCGAGCGCTGTGGGTCGGCGGTTTTGTCGTTGTCGCCCAGTTCGCGCTGTTCCTGTTGATCGGCGTCGGGCTCTATGCCTTCTACCAGGCCTTCCCGCCGGAGGTGGCCTTCGAACGCCCCGATCGGGTCTTCGCACGGTTCATACTCGACGAAATCCCGGTCGGATTGCTGGGAATCCTGCTGGGTGCGATCTTCGCCGCGGCGATGTCGACGCTCTCCAGCTCGCTCAATTCCTGTGCGACGGCCGCGGCCAATGATTTCTGGTTCTCGAAGCGTGGTTCGGAGGCTCCGGCCGAAAAACAGCTCCGTGTCGTTCGCATTCTGACCGTCGTTTTCGGCCTGATCCAGATCGGCGTCGGGATCGCCGGACAGTGGGTCAAATCATCGGTAGTTTCCAGCGTTCTGGGCATTGCCGGCTTCACCACGGGCATTGTGCTTGGAGTTTTCTTCCTCGGGATCTTCGCCAAGAGGGTCGGCGAGAAGGCCGCCTTGGCCGGCCTGATAGTAGGGCTCGTCGGCATGAGTACGATCTTCTTTGCAACGGATCTGGCCTGGCCCTGGTTTGCGCTCTTTGGATCATCGATCACCTTTGCCGTTGGGATGGCGGCGAGTTATGTGTGGCCGGCATCGGAGGGGCCGGAACCCGCCGGGACCGGGTGACGCCCGGATCAGGGGTGGTGATCCGCGTCCGGGACCGGTTCCGTGGGCCGCGACCGGTACCGTCGACCGCCTCGGACCACCGAGCGCGCCTCCGGTCAACGGTCAACCGCCCCGGCTCCGGCCAACGGTTGCGGTCAACGGCCAACGGCTCTCACCGCTTCGGATGCACCAGTCGCCAGATTATCGCTCGAACTCGGTCGAAAAGTTCAAGGGCTTCGCTGGTCTTCGAGTCATCGTAAGGCCCCGTCCTTTACAACGGCCGTTCTGCCAGCTACTTGCTTTCCCCTTCGTGAACACCACGGGGGACATCATCGGTGCAACCTCCACAGTGCCGCGCTCCTCACTCGCGCTCCAGGCAGCCGGGACTGGGGGCGCCCGGATCAGGGGCAGTGATCCGCGTCCGGGACAGGTTCCGTGGGCCGCGACCGGTTCCGTCGACCGCCTCGGACAACCGAGCGCGCCCCCGGCCAACGGTCAACCGTCCCGGTCCCGGCCAACGGTTGCGGTCAACGGTCAACGGATCCGGCCAACCGCCGCGGCCTCTGTGGTAGCTTCTCTCCAGTTACGGAGCGAGCGGGAGGGGCTCTGAATTGAAGGGACAGTCATGAAACCTGGTGGAAAGGGCCGGCTGCGATCGCTGGACGTCTTTCGCGGGGCGACGATTGCCGCGATGATCCTGGTCAACAACCCCGGAGACTGGGGGAAGACCTTCGCGCCTTTCCTCCACGCCGAGTGGCACGGATGCACGCCGACGGATCTGATCTTTCCCTTCTTCCTCTTCATCGCCGGTGTTGCGATTCCCCTTTCCTTTGCGTCTCGCCTGGAAAAATCGGGGGGTGATCGCCGGCCGCTGTACCGGCAGATCATCAGACGCACCGTGATCCTCTTCGCCCTGGGTCTCTTCCTCGCTTGGGCGCCTTTTGTCGGGCTCAATTGGGAGACAGCAAGGGTTTTCGGGGTCCTGCAGCGGATTGCCGTCGTCTATTTTTTCGCCTCCCTGGCTTACCTTCACCTGGATCCCCGCGGGCGGTGGATCCTCTCACTCTCCCTGCTTTTGGGCTACTGGGTGTTGATGAAACTCGTTCCGGTCCCGGGCTTCGGCGTCGGGAACTTGAGTCCTGCGGGCAATCTCGCCGGGTGGGTGGACGGGACGATCCTGGGCAAGCACGTCTGGAGTCATGCGCCCGGGCCGGCCGACCCCGAGGGCATCTTGAGCACCGTACCTGCCATCGTGACGGCGCTTGCGGGTATCTTCACCGGCGAGTGGTTGCGCACCGA